>JALOAF010000044.1 GCA_023228925.1 Candidatus Absconditabacterales bacterium
TTATTTATTTGGGAGTGTTGCGACTGGGAAGGCAAATTTAAATTCAGATATTGATGTTTGCATTATTGGAAATTTGACAGAGAGTGAAAAGAATTCGGCTTGGCGAAAATTTGATGAGAAATATGATGTTTCATTTTTTGAGGAGCTTCCGATTCAGACAAAAATTAAAGCTTTTAAAGAGGGAAGAGTATTATTTATGAGAAACAAAGGGTTAGTGGTAAAGCTAATTTTTAAAACAGTTCACGAATATGAAGATTTTAAACCGATTATAGCGAATAGAGTTAAAAGAAATTTAGAGATTATAGAAAATTTAAATAAATTGAAATCTAAACTTTAATATGGCTAACAAATTAACAAAAAAACAGATAATTGAAAAAATAGAAGATAGGAAGGAAAAACTGCAAGAAAGAGGAGTTAAGAAGATTGGATTATTTGGAAGTTTTTTGAAAGGAGAACAAAAAAGGGGAAGCGATATTGATTTTTTAGTGGAATTTGAAGAAAATAAATTAGGAGAGAATTATTTTGAAGTTATTTTCTATTTAAAAAATTTGTTTAGGAAAAATATAGATTTGATACCTTTAGAAAATTTAAGGAAAGAATTGAATTATGTAAAAGAGGAGGCAGTGTATGTAGAAATATGAAAGAGGGTAAAATTTATTATTGGGCTGCGTTGATTGTTGCTATTGGGTTTGTTTATGTCTATGCATTTGGAATTCCGTTTGTTGATAGTAGTTATGGATATTATAAAATTTCTAAAGAGACGGCTAAGAGTATTGGACCTTCGGCGAATTTACAGTGGCAGAATGCGATGAAATGGGCTAGAGAAAATACTTCTGAAGATTCTATATTTGTTCATTGGTGGGATTATGGATATTTTGTTGAAACTATGGGAGAGAGGAGAGCGGTAACTGATGGAGGGCATTCCGGAGGAGGGGATACAGATCACTACATTGGAAGGTATATTTTAACAACTCCTAATCCTTTGACTGCGATGAGTTATATGAAAACTTGGAGTGTTAATTATTTGTTAGTAGATCCTACAGAGATGGGAAAATATGGGGCTTTTTCTAAGATTGGAAGTAATGATTCTTGGGATAGAGTTTCCTCGGGAATTTTTGGAGGGGTTGTTGATGATTCTCAGATGCAGGAGACTAAAAATGGAGTTATGAAAGTTTATCAGTTGGGGGGATGTGTTGATTCGGACATTAGTTATAAGGATGAGAATGTAAGTATTTTCTTACCCGGGATAACTATTTCTAAAACTCAGCAAATGCAGTGTAATTCTTATATTTTGGGGATGATTGTTGAGTTTGAGGATAACGGAAGTTCAATAAAACAACCTGAAGGTGTTTTCAAATACAGAGATAAACAGTATAGAATTCCTTTGAAGAATGTTTTTGTAAATGGAGAGATGAAATCTTTTGAAAGTGGAGTTGATTCTGTCGTTTATTTCATTCCTAGAGTAGATAATGCAGGCTCTTTAGATCCTCTTGGTGCGATGATCTATCTTTCTCCTAGAACTTATAATAGCTTAATGGGAAAACTATATATTTTAGGAGATCCTTTCAATGAATATCCTCTACTAACGGAAGCAAACTTTGAAGATGATCCGGTTGTATCACAAGTTAAACAGATGCTGGGAAATTCAATAGGAGATTTTATTTGGATGAATGGTATTCGGGCCCCCTTGAAAATTTGGAAGGTTGATTATGACGATAGTATTCCAATATATGATGAATTAAAAGATAGAAGTGTTCCTTTCCAATTTGGCGGATTGGATTATCTGTTTGAATAATGAAAGAAAAATTTGTTTCCTACACAGATCAAAGAGAAGATTTAATTCTGTCTATGATATTTGAGGGAGTTAGAAAGGGATTTTATATAGATGTTGGAGCAAATGAGAGTATTTTAGGAAATGTTACAAAACATTTTTATGACAGAGGTTGGAATGGAATAAATATTGAACCCCTTCCTGATTGTTATGATGATCTTGTTAAAAGGAGACCGAAGGATATTAATCTTAACATTGGAATCTCAAATAAACAAGGAATCGGAAAATTAACTATAAATGGAGGATTATCTTCATTAAATTACCAAGAAAAGGATAAAAATTTCATTGAAATTAAATTGGAAACTCTTACTGATATTGCAGAAAAACACATAGGAAAAAAGAAAATTCACTCTTGTAAAATCGATGTGGAAGGCTTTGAGAATGAAGTATTAATGGGTTTTAATTTTGAAAAATTTCGCCCAAAAGTATTTTGTATAGAATCTACTTATCCTGGAACTAAGATATCTAATTATTCTTCTTGGGAATCAATTTTATTAAAAAAGGAGTATAAGTATATCTATACGTTTGGAGTTAATAGATATTATGTAGATATAAATCAAAAAAGATTATTGGAAAATGCGAAAAATATAGATAAGAAAATTATAAATTATGAAGTATTTGACATAATAAATAAAAAGAAGTCCTTAGATTGGAAAATTGGAAGATTAATTCTTTTTATACCAAGAAAAGTTAAGAAAATCTTATCGGGAGCTAGATTATAATGAAGAAGAATAAAAATAAGGTTTTAATCGTAGAAAGTCTTGCCAAAAATGGTTGTCACGAAATTATTAATAGTGCTTTGGTAGTTATGTGCTCAGAAATATTCGGACAAATATCTATTTCCGCAACAGAAGAAGCAAAAAAGGATATTAAAAAAACTTTATCTAAATTTGGTTATACTAAAATCATCCCAGAATTAAAGTTCAACCCCTATAAAGTAAAAGAATATAAATACCATACATTAAAAAGAATAGTTTCCGCGATTAGAGATATTCAAAATTTATTCTTCGCCAAAAGAGAAGAAGTAGTCATCTATACATATGCAAGGATTATATCATTTATTACTATTAACTTTCTTAATCTTATTTTAAAGAAAAAAATTTTATTTATTTATCACGGAAATTTAGAAAGCACATTAAATCATTCATTAGGTAGAAAGGCATTAATTTTATTATTCAAAAAGGGAAAGATAAACAAAAATATACGGATTTGTGTTCTTGGAAGCTCAATTAAAAAAAATTTAGATTCATATTTAAATCGAGAAAATAGGAAAAGATTTTTTTCGATAGACCATCCCTATTTTTTTACCCCGAGTAAAAGTAAAAAAAAATTAAATCAAAAATTAATCTTAAGTACGGTAGGGTTTATGAGTAATTCAAAAGGATTAAAAGAGCTCATAAGACTATCTGAATTTTTTAAAGATAATGTAAATTTTCACATAATTGGGAAAGTGTCTGATGAAATTAACCCTGCCGATTATCCAGGGATAACCTTTATCTCAAGAAAAGGTAAACAAATTCCTAGGGAACGATTTGAAAAAGAAATAAAAAAATCAGATTTTATTTTATATTTATATCCCAAGGATTCTTATAAACTTACTGCAAGCGGAGCTATCTTTGATGCAATAAATATGGAAAAACCGATAATTGCTATAGAGAATGATTATTTTAAATCAATCTTAACAAATAATCCGATAGGTTATTTAGAGAAAAATACTGAAAGGATTAAAAAAAGAATAGAATATATACTAGAAAATAATGAAACTATTTTAAAAGAATACAACAAATTTATAGAAAACGAACAAAAATTAAAAAAAAAGTTTTCTCCAAAAAAGATAACTATTGACTTTGAAAGAGAATTAAAAAAGAACAAGTTTATTACAGGATGAGCTTTCTCTTAAACTATCTACGTCAAAAACCAAAACTTTATTCTAAAATTAGAAAAATTTATGGCATGACTATTGGTTTTTATTGGTTTAAAAAAATATGGTTAAAAAAATATGGTTTGTGGAATGGGAAAAACATGATAAAACTTCTTTCTGACGAAAAGGCAAATAAAATTATTTCTGAAAAAATAAAATCAAATGAGCCGTTTATGGTTTGCAGATATGGAAGTAATGAATTTAGAAATTTGTTTCAAGAAAGCGAATTTGATACGCTGTGTTTTAATGCTGGATTTTTTCCAAATAAAAAAAAATTATTAGATAAATTTAGAAAAGTTTATTTTGAAAGCTCTAGGCAGATTGATTATCTTTGTGTCTGGAATTATTTGAATCATTTTAACAAAAAAATAAAGTGGATACGTAACTTTCCAAATATTAAAGCATTTTTTAGTTTGGGGGTCATAGGACACGATCAGAAATGGGTTAAATCTTTAGAAAATAAAAAGGTTTTGATTATACATCCATTTAAGGCAACTATTGAAAAACAAATGAAGAAAAGAAAAGAACTTGGAATTTTACCAAAATTTAAAAAACTGGAAATAATTCCTGCCGTACAAACAATTGCTGGAAATAATGATCCTAGATTTAAGGCTTGGTTCGATGCATTAGATTGGATGAAGAGCGAGATTGATAAAAAGGACTTTGATGTAGCTTTAATTGGGGCTGGCGCCTATGGACTACCCTTAGCGGCGTATATAAAAACCATCGGGAAACAGGCTATTCATGTGGGCGGTGCTTTGCAATCTTACTTTGGTATACTTTCAAAAAGAGCAGAATTGCATAAAGATGTTAAAATAAATAAATACTGGATTAGACCATTAGAAAAGGATACGCCCAAGGATTATAAAAAAATTGAAGGCGGGTGTTATTGGTGATGAAAAACTCTAAATTTAAATTAAATACACCAATCCTATTCCTTATATTCAACAGACTCGACACTACAAAAAAAGTTTTTACGGAAATTAGAAAGGCCAGACCGAAAAAACTTTTTATAGCATCTGACGGTCCTAGAGAGAATAAGAAAGGAGAGAGAGAAGAGGTTGAAAAAATTAGAAAATGGATTTTAAAAAATATTGATTGGAAATGTAAAGTAGAAACTCTTTTTTTAAATGAAAATATTGGCC
>JALOAF010000015.1 GCA_023228925.1 Candidatus Absconditabacterales bacterium
CACTTTTTCATCTAAATATTGGATAATAATAAAGAGGGATACCCTTTATTATATCTTTTTTAATGTGTAAACCTAATTGCTGCAATAGTAATATAAAAATTATAATATATAGTTTACAAACACCATTTTATCCTTTTATTGTTTTATTGTAAAAAAAAAGCTTTTGTTATTTTATTGCTTAGCTTTTATATTAATCCTCCTTTTTCTATTTGTTCTAATAAATCCTTACTTATTTTACTATCCTTTTGTTCTATAACTTGTTTTTTTTCTTCTATTTGAGATTTTTTTATTATTAGGTCTACTGGATTTTCTTTTTCAAAATTGGTTTGAAACTTTTTTGGAGCATCATACATTTTATTTCTAATAAGCTTGGCTATATATTCCAAAAGTCACATTTCAGATATTTTAAAAAATGCCATTACAATAAAAATTGCCAAGACAGGAATTGCAAACATAATACCAGCTGCTGTAGACCCAGATTGAGATGCTGTTTTGAAAATGGCTAAAGCTAATCATACTCAAACTGCTAACAAAAACAGCTGAACAATTGTAACAGAAACTGGCCCCAGGTTTAGAGTCATTCATGCTAACAATCATTTTTGTATATTTTTTGGGAAAGTAACTTTCATGCAACTAGTGAATTAAATAATAAATATAATTTTACAAACTAATCTAATTATAATCAAGAAAAAATATTTTGCAAATTTTTTGTGTTATAATTCTACACTAGTATCTTCTATTTTTAAGGCTACTTTAAACTTACTAGTAATGAGAACTGTTATAAAAGCATGAGCTAGAAGTAAATAAGGGGTATTTAAAACAAATTGTTGTAAGTAAATATTGTCTGTAAATCAATTTACAATTTCCAATAGCTTTGTTGGGTCAAAAATACTTATTCCAAAAAACATAATTTCCAAAGTCAAAGCTACACTTAAAACAGCCATTGGTACAAACAAAATATATAGAGATTTTTGCATAATTTGATCGCCAGAAATATCTATATTGATCTTTGATGTACGATAGACCAAAAACAATAATGCTACATATATTATGAAAATTATTGTTAACTTTCCATCAGATAAAAATTTAGCAAATCAGGTTTCTCACATAGTACTGATAGCCAAGTCAATAGATGTAGATAAGGCTACTGATAATGCTCAAAGTACATAATTTCAAAGTATTATTTTTATCATTTTGTCTAATCAAATAATGAAAGACAAAACAACAATAATGGCTACTCCTCCAGCAAGCAAATAGGTAATCAGCGTTTGTGTCATTTGAGTTTAATCTTTGAATAAATAATTTGAAATATTATTTGTAATATATATATTTATAAGTAAACATTTTTCAATTTAAAAAATTTTGAAATTATGAAAAAAATAAAAGCACTTACAATGATAGAAATATTAACAATTACCATAATCGTTTGAATTTGATTATTGTCGATAGTTTTTGCTATAAACAAATCTAAAGTTGATACTAACAATATTGTTCAAATAAATATAGCAAATTGGTTAGCTAAAGAATGAGTAGAATTAATGTATCAAAATAGAAACACAAATTTACTAAAAAATCCCCATAATAAAGATTTGTGTTGGTTAAATATAAATTCATTAAATGAAGATTGTGATGGGAACCAACTGCGGTTTGGATCTGGAAATTATATTTTGTCTGGAAAAAGTTTCGTAAAAACAAATGAAGATTTAATGTTATCTGGATGAATAAGTGAAGAAGATAAAAATTTTGCTTTATGTTTAAAATCATGACAATGGATTTCTTGCCCAAATGAAGAAAATCAAACAAAATATTGAAAATATTTTAGAGTAATTAAGTGATTTTGATTGTACGATAAAGATGCAAATACTACATGATGAAATCTTTTAAATTGTGAGTATTGAAATGATGAGGAATGTTGAAATGATTTAGCAAAAGAATATCGTTTTTGTAGTATTGTATATTATGTTTGAAATAAAATTTGAAAAACAGAAATATGTGCTATCATGACAAATTTTTTTGACTAATTCTTTTCAAAAATAAAATGTCCTCTACCATCATCGTTGGACATTTTTTTTAATACAAAACCATGTTCTTGAAAAAAGTTTATTAACTTATAGTAATCATAAGCATAAATATGAACTATATGCATATTTTCGTTTGGTAAAATTATAAACTCATCTCCTGCAATATTTAGTGTTGTTTTTTTTGTAAATGTTGCACTAAAATCAAATCTCAAAGAACCAAGCACTTGATCATGAAAAGTAGTTAGATAAAGATAAAAATTTTCTTTGGGAGTTCATAATTTCCAAAAAATATTACTAAAAAAATCTACTTGTTCTTTTGAATTAAGATAAGAACGATAATGATTGAACAATCTAAGATCATCTCAAACCGTATCTCATTTTTTTAAACGAACATCTATCCATAACTTATCTCAAGATTTCAAAATATTGTTTAATATATTTATAAGCTTGGATGATTTAAAATTTCAAAAAATATTGCCAAACATTACATAAACTCTATTTGTTTTTTTAGAAGTTAAATCAATTATTTTACTTTTAAATTCATTAGAAGTAAAGTCAGAGCAAATAAAATTTGTTTTTTTTCATACATTTTTTAAATTTTTTATAGACAGATCCAACATAGCTTTGGATATATCTATTCCAAAATATTCTATATTTACTTTTGAATCACAATTTTGTAATATCATAGATTCAGTCTGCGAATTGCCACAGCCAAGACTTATAAGTGCATTTGATGCTCATTTTGTTTTATCACAAATACTTTGCAAATCTAGTTCTTTAAGTGTTTTTTCATTAACACTAAAAATTCAATATAAAAAATCTGCTTTTTTTTCTTTATAAAAAAGTTTGGCTCCTTCTTCTAAATATAAAAACTTTTGATCCAGATCCCTAACTCTAAAAGACTCCTTTAGTTGTTCATCAAGATTTATAACTGGTGTTGTATCACATAAATTTAACATATCTTTTATTTATGATAATAAATTTTTTGTAAAGTAAAGTAACATATATTATATTTAACCTTGAAAGTTGGACACCTTCATTTTAACATCTTGACAACAAATTTTACCTTTTTCATATCTAAACAAGCAGTTGAAATTTCAATATATATCCTCTGTAATTGAAAGTATTTCCACTTTATTGTCAAAATAGTTGTTTTCTATCAGTTTTTCAAACATCTTTTTGTTTTCTATTTTTCGTACAATATTATTGCTACTATAATAAAATAATTGGAAATTGTAACTATCTAAATCTTCAAAAACATCTTGGTATAAGCTTGATCTTAATTCTTCTGTGTTTTTTATTTTCTTTTTCTTTAAATATTGAATAAAACGATCTTGTGCTTCTTTGTAAACAAATTTTTTATCATCTAATCAAATAATTTTTTTTAAAGGATTGTACAATGCTTGAGTTTCAAATGATTTTCTAATCTGTTTGTCGATTTTCAATCATTCTAAAGTTTTGTTGTTGTGGTCTCTGTCCATTAATTTTAAAAAAGCACACCTAATGTCTTTCATAACTCAATATAAAAACTTATCAGTTTTTTCTTCAAAAATTGTTTTGGGATTTTTATAATAATAGTCAATATTTGCTGTTACAGAATCTACCAAAAATCAAACTTCATCTCAAAAATTTTTATAAATATATGACATAGAAAATTTTTCAAAAGAGTCTTCTACAACATCATGCAAAATAGCAGCTAAAATTAAAGTTAAATCATTTGTTTTTTCTGCAACCATTATGGCAACTCTCAATGGATGTGCAATAAAAGCCGTTCCTGTAAGTTTTCTAAATTGTCACTTATGAGCTTCTTGTGCCACCTTAGATGCTTTTTGAATTATAGAAAAATCTCTCTCAAAAAATGGATATACATTTTTTAAATATCATAAATATTTTTCTACTATTTTATCTGTTCCTGACATTTAATGAAATTAAATTTGATAGTAAAAACAATCTAAATATCTTTGTTTTTTACAAAAGACTAAAACATAATAACTAAAAAATCAGTATACTATAATTAATCCTTTATTAATTTAATATAAATATATTGTTTATTTAATCAATGATTAAATATAGTTTTGTTTTTATAAAAAAATATGGACTTGTTTTTAATTGTTGGAATTGACCAAGATTTTATGTACAATTTTATGACTTTGATGATTTTTATAAAGATTAAATTACTTATTGAAAAATATAAATAAAGTTTCATGAAGTTTAGTTTGAAAAAAATAATGTTTTTATTATATAAATGATGTAATAAGTTTTTTATCTTATCTAAAACTTATTTTGTATATGTTTTGTTTGTAAGTTTTAATTTAATATCATAAATTTTGGACGTAAATCAATTAGAGAGTTTTTTAGACTATAAAAAAGACCTAAATGAAGATTTAGACATTTTGGTACAAGAAATTATTTCAAAAGCACAAAAATATTTACCTGAAAATAGTAAAGACTGAATATTAAAAGCTTATCACTTAGCTAAAAAAGCACATGAATGACAATTTAGACTTTCTTGAGAACAATATATTGTTCATCCTTTGAAAGCGACACTTATTTTGATGGAGTTAAAGCCTGATTTAGAATCCATTCAAACATGTATTTTACACGATGTAATAGAAGATACAAAAATTACTCAAGAAGAAATTAAAAAAGAGTTTTGAGATGAAGTGGCATGACTTTGTGAATGATTAGTAAAAGTTTCAAAAATAAGATATAAATGAGAAGATAGACATTTGGAAACCATAAAAAAAACTTTCTTAGCGATGGGTAAAGATTTAAGAGTTATTTTTGTAAAGCTTGCAGACCGTATACATAACATGCAAACATTGCACTATCACCCTGAGCCTAAAAAAAGAGAAAAAATTGCACTAGAAACTATGAAAATTTATGCCCCTGTAGCAAAAAGATTAGGTCTCTATCAGTATCAAATAGCACTAGAAAACGCTTGTTTCAAAATATTGTATCCAGAAGAGTTTGAAAAAATAGTTGGATATTTAAAAAAATGATATTCTGGTTCTGATAGACATATAAAAAGAGGAATACTCAATATAACAAAATTACTATTGAAAGAATGAGTTTTTGATATTGAAGTAAAATGAAGAGCAAAAAGCCCATATAGAATTCGAGAAAAAATGGAATATAGATATGAAGCAACAGATATTTCTTCTATCATGGACTTGTTAGCATTTAGAATTATTGCAAAAAACATTTCAGATTGCTATATGATACTAGGAATAATTCACAAATATTATACTCCATTAATAAAAAAGATAAAAGATTATATTGCTGTACCAAAATTTAATGGATACAGAAGTATTCATACAACAATACTTGGGATGTTTAACTTCCCTGTCGAAATACAAATAAGGACAAAAGAAATGGATGATGTTGCAGAGTATTGAGTAGCAGCACATTTTGCTTATAGTGAATCAAAATGACCAAGTAGAGTTAGTCAAAAACAAGCAGAATGGGTAAAAAAACTGCAAGAATTAGTAAATGCATATACAGAAAGTGACCAAAAAGATCAATTTAAAAACAAACTAGATATTGAATTTTTAAGTAAAGAGATATTGCTTTATACTCCAAAGTGAGATATTATTGAATTACCAAAATGAAGCACGGTTTTAGATTTTGCTTTTTATATACACACAGAAATTGGACTAAGATTTAAAAATGCTATTGTAAATTGAGAAATTGTTCCAATTACACATGTACCAAACACAGGAGATATCGTAAAAATAAATACATTTAGATATCAATATACTGCAAACAAACATCGAAGTATTATTTTAAAAACTCCAAGTGCTAAGGCAAAGTTACTTAGATTTTTGAAAAACACTCAGCAAGAAGAAATTTTGGAAAACTCTATCAAAACACTAAACCATAAATTGAAGGATCTTAATTTACCTACTTTAGGTGCTAAAGAAAGTGAAATAAGTAAGCTATATGAGAAAAAAGATTTAGAAAAAAAACTCATTGATGCTACAGAAAACAAATTATTATACAATGAAATTATAAAAAAAGCTTATCCAAAAGAGTATAAAGAATTCTATCAAAGTAAAGAAACTAAAGTTCCACAAAAAACTAAAAATACCAATATTAAAAATATAATAATAGATGATGATAAGTTGATAAACTATTATCTATGTCCTGAATGTAGACCAATTTTTCCTCAAAAAATAATAGCAAAAACATGAAGAGATGGGATTAAAGTACACAATTTAGAGTGTAGAGCGTTAAAAACGATTTCTCCAAATAAATTATTAGAAGCACATCGAAATGGAGAAAATAAAAACATTTATACGGTTATTTCCATTTTAAAAATGGATGGAGAATTAGACTTTATCAAGGTGTTGGAAATATTTACAAAACTACAAATTGAAGTAAATGGATTTTCAATAAAAGACGATAAAGACAACAAATATAAAATAATAAACTTAACTTGGACACTAAAAAACCCATGACAAATTGGAATGGTTCGTGAACAAATAAAAAAATATTGAGATAAAATAAATTTAATAAAAAGAGAAATAATATAATTTATATTATAAACGATTAAAATGGATACTTTACAACTTTGAGGACTGGAAAGTTTTTATACTACCATTGTTGTTTTGTTTGTGTTTTTGTGGATCATAAGTATAATTTGGGTTGCAAAAGATATTTCTGCAAGGACAAATAGTGTTTTGCTACAAATTATTGCTATAGTATTGGTGACTTTTTTTACTCCTATAGTTTGAATACCACTATATCATATTATTAAACCAATATGATATAAAAAAGATAAAATGCCCTGGAGAGAAGCATGTATCACCAATGCTACCGTGTGTGGAAAGTGTAGAATGCTAAATGCAAAAGAGCACAAATGTTGTATAAATTGTGGAACAAAACTTATGATAAAATGCAAAGAATGTAATAAGGAATACCCTCACAATTATCGCTATTGTCCAAAATGTGGATGACCTAATATTGAATTAAATTAAAAAAAATGCTATTACTTATTGTTTTAATAATACTTATTGCTAGTTTGTGAATTTTATGAAATATATATTTTCATTTTTTTGCTTTTCAACAAAATTTTCAAGATTTAAACAATTATCAAAATAGTTATTACGCTAGCATATCTAGCATAGAGAGATGATTGTTGTCTAGCAAATATGTCAGAGCTGGCTATGATGGAAGTGGATGATTTTTATGAACATGATATTGGTGAAATATAAGCGACTTATTATCAAATTTTTGAAAAATTACAAATTGATCTAATTGATTATATTTTGATATAAATTCAAAAACAAAAAAAGTTATTTGAAAAATTAATTATGATAAGATTACAACTATATTATTAAGTTTAAACGATAGCGAGGACACTTATTCTAGTTGAACAAACATTAAAAAGTTTTTTGAAGATAATGATGTTTATATTTCTGGATATATAAAAAACAACTTTAGTTCAATAAATGAAACAGACAAAATACAATTGAAATGGTTTTTTGTATTAAATAATGAAAATTGATATATAATAGCTTGAAATACTTGAAATGAAATTTCTAATTGACAAATAAATAATGGAGTACATGTGTATTTCTCGAATGAAACAAACAATATATTTGATCAATATCAATTAAGTGATAGTGTTAGTTTTGAAAGTTCTTGAGTAATATTTGACAATATTTGAGAGGCTTTGTCGTGACAAAAAGCTATCATGTTATGATTTTACATCACTGGAAATTATCTTTTTTCAAATAATAAAATAGTTCCTTATTTAGATTTTGAAATAGAATCTAATCTTGATTTTGTAGACTCACATTATTATATTACTTGAGTGTCTATATATTGAAAATATAAACAAAATTTATCGATAAAAAAACCTGTTTCCAATTATCAAAACCCAAATTATAAAAATTTTATTTTTCCATATTATAATGAATAAAGATTTTCAAAAGATTTTAATTTTATGACTTATTTCCATTGTAATAAGTGCTCTTGCTCTTTATAGTTTTAGAGATGTAAAATTTAAAAATACAAAAAAAATGTTGGAAGAAAACCAAAAAGAACAAGAAATTTTACAAGAATATCAAGAATTGTTGAGCGATCCCAATGAAATAGTACAACCTGAAATACAAAAAGATTTAATAAAAGTTGGAGATTTAACAGTAGTTATGCCAAAATTTTTTGAAAATACTGAATTTGAAAAAATTGCAAGAGAATTAAATGATAAAGAGATAAATATAGATTTTGAATATATAAATTCTATTTCAAAATATAGACAATTAATTTTATCAGAAATAGCACAGGATAAAGTTTATTTATTGCCCAGCAATTGGATAAAATGAATGGAATTGGAAATTATTAGTATATGAGAAAATCCAAAAGTATATTTTCATAGAATTTTCAATGATATTTTGTGAGTCAATGATAATACAATAATCCCATACTCTATAGATCCAGCTATAATAATTAAAAAAAGTGGAATAAGTGTTTGAAACAATTGGGAAAGCTTACTGACATTTACTGCTATATGGGAACAAAACAAATCTTATTCTATGCCAATAATTTGGTGAATAGGAAAAAATGATATAAAGTTTTTGGAAAGATGAGATTGACCTTTTGAAAATTATTTTGATATTTTGTTTTTACAATTAGAGCAAATAAAAGAAAACAACAATATTGCAGAATTGAAAAATATGTTGGATGTAGAAAGCTTGGCTCTAGATTATAGTTATGATTTTGTAAAATTTAAACAATTGTATGAAAGTATAGCAAAAAAAGACAAAAGTTGTGAATTATTCCCTGCAATATGTTTGATGTCTTATAATTTTTGAGATATAAAATTTTGATTTTTATCAGACTTTGATATTTTAGAAAAATATTTTACAGGCAACAAAACTATGCTTGAGGTAGCTAATTTTAATAACAGCAGTCTATCATATCCTATAAAAGGACGAGTTTTTGTTGTCCCAAAATGAAGTGAAAAAATAAATTTAGCTAATGAATTTTTCAAAGAATATTTGAAAGAATGAGTAGATGGAAATAAAAGTTTATGGTGAAATACATTATCTGCTATCACAAATATTTATGATGAACAGATACAAGAAGATAGATATAAAGAGCTAAGTACAAATGAAAATAAATTTAGACTAATCTATGAAAATATAAATTTACAAGAAGAGTTTGTAAAAAATAATAAAAATATAAATTTATTGAAATGAGATTATAAACCTGAATTGTATTTGAAGTAAAATAGTGTTATTGATGAAATATTTTATTTTATAAAACTATATAAATGAAAAAGCTCTGTGTCTTTTTAAGTTTTATTTTGTTGTTTTTAAGCTGATGCTCGGTATTAAACAATAGTGAAAGCAATAACTTAAATAATATAAATAAAGAAGAAATACAAAATCCTCTTGTAGATCAGATTGGTGGAGAGAATAATATTTATACTATTTTTTTTGATGACAATAATCTTTCCAAAACATTTACCATTTATCATAAATGATGACAAAAAGATATTGTCTATTTTATAAATGATTGATATAAAAATTTAAATCTAAAAATAAAATTTATTGATAATAAGCTAAAAAATTATCGCCTATCAAACATAATTATGCCTGATGGGCAACAAGATTGACCCTTTAATAGAGAATTGGATTATAAATTAACTCAAAATTGAGGATATCAACTGTTTTTTGGTGAAAGTTTGATGCAATGAGATCAGTGGACTGGAAATGTGGAAGTAAGTCTGTCAGTAAGTAAATAGATTTATTTTTCAACTACCCTTCCATCATCTAACTCAATAACATCATCTGCAAATTGGACAATATTTTTGTCGTGTTCTATCATGAGAATGGTATCGCCAGATTCCAAAAATTTTTCTAAAACCTTTAATAATTTTTCTATATCTTGTGGATGCAAACCTACAGTAGGTTCATCTAAGAAATATACAGTATGACCAGTATAACTTTTTAACAAATGCTTTACTAGTTTTAATCTTTGACTTTCTCATCCTGATAAAGTGTGAGCAGCTTGTCACATTTTTAGATATCATAATCAAATATCACACATAAGTTGTAATTCTTCACGAATATTGTCTATTTCTGAAAACAATTCTAAAGCATCAGAAACATACATATTTAAAATTTCAGCAATACTTTTTCAATTCCACTTAATTTCCAAAATTTCTGATTTGTATCTGTTTCATCTACACAAATCACAAGGGACATAAGTGTCTGGTAGAAATTGTAGTTCTACTTTTTTGTAGCCATATCCATTACAGGCTGGACAAGCTCATTTATCAGAGTTAAAACTAAAATATGATGGAGAAAAACCAAGATATTTTGCTTGAGTAGTTCAAGCAAAAATAGTTCTAATTTTATCAAAAGTACCAATAAAAGTAGCTGGACAAGAACGAGGAGTTTTTCATATATTAGTTTGATCTACATATATCGTGTTTTTTATCTCTTGATAGCCAATAATAGTATCTACAGCTAAATCTTGATAAAATTCTTGTAAAGCTAAATTTTCGTAGTGATCGTAAAGTTCTTTTTGAATAACTGGAGCTGAAATTATTTCTTCCCAACTCATTCATTTTTTTAGAAGCTGTAATCTAATAAAACTTTGAATAAATTTTTGTTTCTCATTTAAAAATCTATATAAAGTAGAATACATCAATGTAGTCTTTCCAGCACCACTAGCTCCTGTAATAACAGTAAATCCTCCAAGTCTAATTTTTACGTCTATATTTTTTAGATTATGCTTGCTAGCCTTTTTGATAGAAACAAACTTATTTCACTTACTATGATTAAAATTGGCATTTACTTTTAATTTACCAGTAATATATTTTGAAGTTAGAGTATTTGATTTCAAAAAATCGCTATAAGTTCAATTAAATACAAGCTCTCATCAAAAATCTCAAGCTCATGGTCATATTTCCACTACCTGATCAGCTGATTTTATAAAACTTTCGTTGTGTTCTACTACAATTACTGTGTTTCCCATAAGCTGTAAATTTCTAATAGCTTTGATTGTTTTATCAATTTCTCTCTGACTTAATCAAATTGTTGGTTCGTCCAATACATAGGTAATTCAAGTAAGCTTATTTCCAAGCTGTTTGGCTAATCTAAGTCTTTGAATTTCTCATCCAGATAAAGTATCTATTGTTCTACTTAAATCAATATATCACAATCACAAATCTTGAATTGTTTGTAATCTATCTACCAACGGTTTTGTAATTCTATCTACCAATAACTTGGGTTTTTTGTTTTTAGAAACATATTCTTGAAAAAATTTCAACAATTTATCTAAATTAAATTTTTGTAAATCTGCTATATTATGTCTATTTTTTCATAAATCTACAAAAACATTCAAACTTTCTATTCTAAGTCTTTTTCATTTACAACTAGGACAAGAACGCATATTTAGCATCGCCTGAAAGTCAACTGTAAGCAGTCCTTTGACATATTGATCCTTTAAAATACTTTCAATTCATTGATATTTGACGCTAGTGTATTTTCATCAAGTTTGAACTCTAATCACTTCTTCATCTCCATATATTACTACATGTTGGAATCGTTCTGGCAAATCTTTCCGCAATTTATCTGTATCTATAGAATATTTTTCAGCTAGTTTTCCCAAAACCACCTGTCAAAAAGTACTATCTCTCCAAGGCAAAATAGCGTTGGAATATGGACTATATTGATCTATTACCTTATCTAAATCAACTTGTAAAACTTCTCCTATCCCATGACATTCTGGACAAGCTCATTCTTGTCTATTTGGCGAAAAATGCTGAGGCGTAAACTCTGGATAGCTAATATTACAATCTGGACAATACATTTTGTCAGTAAATCGTTTTATAGAGAATAACTTTTCATTTATTTTTTCATCCTGTTTTTTGTTGGATAATACTTCACCTATTGCTTCTCATTTTTCAGCTCACATTTCATCTACATATATACCAAATTTTTCAGTTTCTCATAAAATTTTAATTACATCTTCTTTTAACCTATCAATTTTGGATGGTTCTACTGTGATACGATCATATATTCAATAAAGTTTTAGTGGAAAATAATCTTTGGGTACATTTGGATCTTCCAAATAAAAATATTCTACCGGATCTTTATTTTCTCAGATTAGTAAATACCTGGTAAATCAAACTCATTTTTCTACTTTATTTCTATTTTTTTTGACAAATTTAAGCAAAAGGTCCAAAGATTTAATTTCTCAAGCCTCTTTGAGTAAAAAAATTCTTTTATCTATATATTCTTCTTTTATCTCATTCATAATTACTTCCACTGAGCTTGCTTTAATTTCTTTGGCACAGGAATAACAGTAGGGATCACCTAATTTAGCAAAAAGCAATCTCAGATAATCATCAATTTCTGTCAAAGTTCCAACAGTACTTCTACTATTTCAAGCTTTTTTATTTTGTTCAATAGCTATGGCAGGAGAAAGTCCGCTACAATGTTCTATTTCTGGTCTTGTTCATAAATTAAAAAATTGTCTTAAATAACTAGACAAAGATTCTATATAACGAAACTGTCATTCTTTGTAGACTGTATCAAAAGCAAAAGATGATTTTCCACTTCCAGAAACTCAAGTGACCACGATTACCTTGTTTTTTGGTAAAACAATGTCAATTTTTTTTAGATTGTGGGTACTTACTCACTGAAAAACAATTTCATTGGAGTATTGGCTCATATCTATTTCTTTTTGTTTTGACATATTGTTTTAGTTTTAAGTAAAAAAAACTTTTTGATTGATAAGTTTATTGATATAAAATTTATTTACAATCGAAAAAAGATAAAACTTAATTTTTAAGCAAAAAACACCAGTAAAATATTTTTTAAAAATCTACAAAATTAAAAAACAATTAGATATTATTTTGAAGTAAATTTGATGTTTTTTTTGAGTTATTTGTCCTTTTTTACATTTTTGTGTTTGTACTATTTTTTAATTTAGTTAGGAAATGAAACAATCTAACTATATTTGTTTGGTGCTACTTTTTAAATGATAATTAACCAAAAATAATTTTTAATTATAATTGTTACAAAAAAATCTCATGGCGATGAATTATTGTGTTTTTACCAACCAGTAACATAGTGGAACATATATATATTATTCAATTTTATCAGATTTTTTAAAATTACATTTCATACAAAGTAGCCTTATGTTTTTGGAAGTTAAGCTGGTTCATCATTTTGAAAATGGAAGATCGTGATCAAAATGTAAATTATTACTTGATTGACATAAAACGCATTTTCATCAATCTCTTCTCCAAACCTCTCTTTTAACTTCTGATGGTATAAGTCTAGTGTGTTCTAAATTTATATGAGTATTTTTATTTTGTGTATCTTGTGCTTCAGATAATTGCAATACAAAAACAAACGAATTTCTTTTTCAATCATTATGAAGCCTATAATCTATAAGATTAAAAAATCATTTGAAAGACCATACTCAAGATAATATTTTTTCATATACTTTCACTTTTTCAGGACTCCTATTTCATCTTTTATATTGTTCTACAGCTTGTATAAAAAGTCAATTCTGTGTTAATGCTCATGTTTTTGTGTATTGTGGTTTATCAATAATTTTAGGGTCATCAATATCTTTTGACCTAGGCTCATCATGTCATTCGTATTCAATAGTAATTCAATCATTAAGAACTCTATCACTATATGGAGCATTATTTCTTTGTGACATCAATATTACGGAATAATATGGATTAAGTCTATAGTTCATCCCTCTTTGCAGAGTTTGTACACCCTCATGTTTGCATAAGGTTCTATATCATATAATATCATTAATCATGTTAACAACAAAAAATATAAATTAAAAACTCTATTTCAGTTATTACATTCACATTTCTTTTACTTTATTAAAAATAATTATTCTTGGATATATTTCCATACAATTTCTATCAAATTAAAATTTAACTAAAGCAAAAGTACCACTTTAGAGATTTGATTAAATTTTATTTTTGTCCATTATATTAAAATCTTCACAGAAATTTTTATGCAAATTCAGCAAATAATTGATACATTATCAACAATAACATAAATATCACCAAAGCTCCTAAAACCACTCAAACAATAATATTTTTTGCTTTTTTCATATTGTCAGATTTTCATTGATCTGTAAGAAACAAAAATCCTGAGTAAAATATTAAAATTACTAAAGCTGCTCATATTACAAATCAAAGTATTTTAGCTACTTCTATAATAAAATCGCCTGCTTGTGTTGTAAAATTTGGTAATTGTGCAATATAATAAACATAATCTATTATTTTTATCATCACCAATGCCACAACAACATTTACTATTCATTTGATAGCTGTTTTTGTTTTGTCTGCTTGATCAGAAACAGACATCATTTTAAATCCATAAACAATCACCATCACAATAGCAACAAAAAATGCTAAAGCCTTGAGAGCTGATATGATTTTGAAAAACAAAGAGTCTGGTCATCATTGTATGGCTTCCACCATACCTTCTGTTCATTGTACTGTTTCAATTCAAAGAGAGCTTCACAATATCCATGTCGCTCAAAAAAATAGTACCGATCCATATAAAATGTAAATCAAAGATTTCATAGATGTTTTTACTTTTTCAGGATCTCATCAATTTAGGAGTAAATTTACTCCAACCATAACTAAAAATATCACCAATATAGCAAATCAAATATACCTAGCTACATCCCATATTTTTCAACCAGCAACAGCTGTGTCACATCATATTACAGGACCAGCATTAGGATAAAACAAACATTTAATATTTTGTTTTAAGGACTTGTTGCTATCTACTCACAAGTCATAAACACTTTCTACCCTTCATTCTTTGTCAGGTTCTCAGCTAGTAAGATATTGAGTAAAATTTTTTTCAAAAGATGGTGGTACTCATACAGCGGCATCTACATTATTTTGAATTGAAAAAAATCCAAGCACTAATATAACAAATAAAAAGTATTTCAATAATTTCATTACAAATATTTTATTATATAAAAAAAATCATATTTTTTAATATCCAGAGCTTCATGTTGCTCATCAAAATAATGAAGTAATAAGAGCGACCATCAATTTAATAATAAAATAAAATCCACTAAGTAAAAATACTCCAATCACAATGTACATTACTTTTGATTTTATTTTTGACCAATCTCATTCTTTGTGTATTCATCCCGTTACTAGTAAAAATCAAAGATATATTAGAGCAATAACGGCTAAAGCAAGACCAACATATATTGCTCGTTGAATATAAGGATCTAGATTGTTTCTGATATAATCTAATGTGTTTGCGACTTTAAATGATCTTGCATATCCTCATGGCTGATCTGTAACTCAATCTAATGCAGTTTCTTGTATATTGTAATTTCATTCATTGTTAGCATCGTCAACAAATGTGTTAAAAATTTGCATAGGATCCGATCAATAGTTTCATCGTTTTCCATGTTGTGCAAAAGATATTCAAAAAATTGCTAGTGAAAACACAAATAGGCTTAAAAATTTCATTAATATTTTCATTATTTGGCTTTTAAAAATTAAATTCTTAAAAATTATATTCATAAAAATATTTTTTGCAAATTTTAAGATACTTTTTTGTGTTCTTGATTTCCAAAAACATCATTTTTATCTTCTTCTACAAGTTCTTTAATTTTATTTATATACTTTACCGAATAATATAAAGATATTCATTGTATTCAAACATACAAAAGTATAATCGGGAAAAGTAATCATCAAGCCAAATTAGAATGGAATAACAAAACTATATTTACCACTAAGGCCAACATAGTAGTAAATATCCAAAACAAATAATCTATTTTTTTAAGATATCTGCCAATTTTTGTTTTATGTATATGAAATACCATCATGGTGGACAATATATTCCATATTATTCATAAAAATACCACAGAACCAATATCTCATCCAAAAGCAGAAAATAAACTGATATATATGGCAAAATTGATTACCAAAAATGTCAGCAATCTTTGTATTGTAGAAGTGTAGTTTAATCTTTTTAATAAATATACATTTATTATAAATCAAATTGTTACTAGTCGATAAAATACTTGCTCTATACTTCATGTTAGATTTAAAGCATTTTGAAAATATAAGTATATTAAGACCAAAATTATTAAAGTATTTGCAAACTCTAATCCATATTTTACAAATTGTGGAAACTCAAAAACAAAAGAGTATGTTTTTTTAGAAAGCTCTCTATTTTTATTTGCTTCTTTTAAAACTCTTTCTCATGCCAATATGCGTCTGACTGAAATCTCTTTTATTTGATTTTCTGTAGCTGGCTTATTGGACAATATGCGAAAAATATAAATATAAAGAAGACTTAATGCAAAGACAGAAACTATTAAAAAAGTATAGATATTTCATACTTGATTAAACAATAATATTCAAAAACTTCATAAGGCTAAAATTAGAAACTGATAATATATTTTTTTTTCTATTTGATAAAATATTGGTAAAACAAATGCTATAAATCCCATTATAGCAAAGGTTAGTATTCGCATATAAAACAATAAATTTAAGCTTGCTTCTATCCCATAATTTCACAAACTATAAAATAAGGATAATATAATAAAAAAGTAATAAGCAAATTGAGCTATTTTTTTTCAATCTTCATATTTAAAAATATAAGAAGCAAACCAAAATAATACATTGATAGATATTATAGCAAAAATTGATCATACAACACTTATATCAAAAAATTTAAACAACAAAAACAAACCGAATTGTATTATAATTCGTACAAAAAATAGTGCATAATTTTGCAATAGACTATTGGTTTTATGTTTGAATGAAATTCAATTAATATTGTATATGAAAAAAACTAAAAAAACTAAAATAGGTAGAAGTCACAAATACCAAAATCAAATTATATAAAAGTATAGTGAGAATGATGCTATTGATAATATGAGGAGTATTGTTGTCACTTTTGTTAATTAAAATGATAAATTATTTTTCATTAATAAAAATATAAGGTAAGATGACATTAACGCCAAAATAAGTAAAAAAACATTTGTTTTTATTGTTTTTTTTCTAAATATTTTAAAAATATTTATTACAAATCAATATACAGAACTTTGTATTAAAAAATAGTATAAAAATAAATTTTGCGATAATGAATAAGATACTTTAGAAAATCGAAAAAAAATAGATAAACTAAGTATAATAAAAATAAAAAATATTTCTAAATAATCAAAAAGTTTATAAAAAAACAATGAAATATTTTTAAAGAAAAGCTTCATATCTTTGAGTAAAAAATTCATATATATAGCTACTGTTTCAAAGGACAAATAATAACTGTCGGTTTTGCTCCTTTTTGTTCAAATTTTTTTAATATTTTGAGCTTTTTGGTATTTAAAAGCTTCTTGCTCCATTTCTAAATCACTAATAGATGATCAAGGAATTAGTAATTTAGGAGTTTTGTGAGATATGGATTCTTGTTGAATTTCATAGATTTTGTGATAAGTTTTTTCCAAAACCTCTACCATTTTGTCTACATTTCTTCCCATTCTTAGCTTTATAAGTTCTTGTGACAAAAGCTTGATATCTCTGATTTTATCGTGAGAAATTTTACTTATATCTATTTTGTTTAATAACAAATCAATTTGTTTGGTCGCTGATAAAGAGATATCTAATATTTTATTTAGTTTTTGATCTTTATAAATTTTTTTTTCTTTTTCTTTTTGCTCTTGTATTTCTTGTTTTGCTATTTCTTGTAATTCAGCAACTTCTTTTTTTACCTTGTGTATTATTTCTGATACTTCATTGTCCAACAATTTGTTCTCATTTGTAAAATTGGCATAAGTAATATCAAATCCTATCATTGTAAAACATTTCAGTGCTGTATAGATATCTTCAAAAGATGAAAACATTTTTATATTTTTTTGCTTGTGATTTATTGAGATTTCTAATTCTCAAAAAGAACTTATAGGTTTTTTATATTCAGAAATACTCAATACAACAATATTGTAAAAATACAAAAAATCTTTTGCAATAGAAATTGAATTAGTTTCTAAAACAATATTTATATTAAATTTATCATTTTTGTCTTCTTTTATACCAATTATATGAAAATACATATCAATCTTTGTAGGTAAAAACTGCACTTTTATTTCTCAATAAGCATTATTTATTGAAAAATGAAGAAAAATCAATATATAGGGTTATCTAAACTTAAAAAATAGAAAAATAAAATCAAGAATAAATAAATTTATTACAACTTATATTCATCATCATAAACATTTATCAATCTATTTATTGATGCTTATAATATAAAATATCCATTTTCTATCTTCTTTATATGTTTTCAAAAAAAATATGCAAATAGTAAAAGGCTGTGGGAGCATCTTAGATCAGTATTTTGCTGAAAACACAATGTCTATCCATATCAAAGAAAATAATCCTCTTTTGAAAAAAAATGGTGGTCCTGGTGGGCGAGAACCAGAAATTTGAAGCAAAGTTTTGGACAAAAAATTTGTAAAAAAACTAATTGATGATATTTTTAAGGAAGTAGAAACTAGAAATGATGCAATTTTGGAAATAGATAGGACCCTTTCAAAAGTAATACAACTTGGTCCATATAGGATTGTTGTAGTTTATCCACCACTTTCTGACTGATTGGAAATTACAGTTGTTAAACCTATTAAAAAACTATCTTTGGACGATTACAAAATAGAACAAGAAGTACTAGATTGGTTCAAAAAATCTGCAAAATGAATTCTTGTTTCCGGTGCTCCTGGAAGTGGAAAAACAACATTTGCTCAGGCTTTAGTAGAATTTTATGAAAAAGATAAAAAAATAATTAAAACTATAGAATCCCCTCGTGATTTGATGGTCCCAGAAAGTGTGGTTCAATATAGTTTTACTCATGGTTCACATGACGAAGTTAGAGATGTTTTGCTTCTTTCTAGACCAGACTATACTGTATATGATGAGGTAAGAAACAAACCAGATTTTGAGCTATACAAAGATCTTAGACTTACTGGTATTGGTTTGATTGGTGTAATACACGCTACTAGACCTATTGATAGTATACAAAGATTTTTAGGAACAATAGAAATGTGAATTATTCCACAAGTTTTGGATACAGTAATATTTATAGACAAAGGAGAAATAAAAGAAATTTTACAATTACATCTTACCGTAAAAGTTCCAGCTGGTATGCAATCCGAAGATTTAGCAAGACCAGTGATAGAAGTTACAAGCTTTTTTGACAAACAAGTTGTATTTGAAATTTATACTTTTGGAGAACAAATAGTAGTAATTCCACTTTGAGAAGACATTTTTGCTCAAGAAAAGCCCTCAAAAATGAATGAATATGCAAAAATAGCTATAGACAAACAATTACAAGAATTGATGCCTTGTAGTTTTATCTCCAAGGTGAAATGAGATACCGTGTATTTATTTGTACCAAAATCAGAAAAATGAGCAATTATATGAAGAGCGGGAAAAAATATTCAAGCATTGGAACAAGAGATTTGATTGAAAATAGAGTTGGAAACTTTTGATGACTTGCCATTGTTGGACATAGATGTCAAAGTAGAAAAGCATGGTAATACTGTGGTAATCTACTTCCCAAGGCATTATGTAGAAAGAAATGTTTACATAATGGTATGAAAAGATTTATTACATACCCAAACAAATGATCATGCACAATTGATAATAAAAAATAAAAATTATGTAAAAATGATTTGATCAAAATGATTCGTTTTAGTAGATTATGAAAGCATATAAATAATGAGTTTATAAACTTTAAGAACCTTTAACTTTTAACTAACTTAGTATGGCTAATTTCAATTTTTCAAAGATTATTGCATGAGTATGACCAATTTTAGCAAAAGAAACCGTTCTATCAAAAATTATCAACATGGTAGATGTTTTTAGATTTAGTTTATCTGGTGGTTTTGATGATAACAATAAAAAATATATTGAAACTATTATGAAATTGGACAATAGTAAAACCATTATGATGGAAACTAAATGATGTGATATTAGAGTAAAAAATTTAGTGGATATAAAATTAAAAAAATGATCTACTATAAATATAGACTATTCAGAATATGCTCAAGAATGAGACAAACAAGTTTTCATAGATTATCAAAAATTATGAGAATTATGAATTGGTGCAAAAATTAGATTTGAACAAAGTAATATTTTAGTAGAAGTTAGTGAAATTGTAGCTGACGATAATATAAATTGTAAAGTTTTGGAATGATGAACTCTTTTGCAATTTGATAGGGTTAGATTTTTGGATAGTCCAATAGATTTTGGGGTTTTGACAGAAAAAGACAAAAAGGATATTTTACGGTGATTGGAGTATGGAATACATATGATTGCTCTATCTGGTGTAAAGACTCCAGATGATATTTTGGAACTAAAGGCATTTCTCAATGAACAAAATAGAGGAAATATGAAAATTGTTGCAAAAATAGAAACTTTAGAATGATTGAAAAACTTGGATGCAATCAACTCTATTTCAGATAGTATTATTTTTGTTTTTGATAAAATAGAAGCAGAAATGAAAAGTTTAAAACTATCAAAAGAGGCTTTGATAAAGAAAATTCAAAATACTGGTAAACCAGTAGCTGTTAGTTTTATCTCTAGTATATGAAGCAAAAACTACCCATTTAGAACAAAGGAAGGAATTAAAGAGTTTTGTGATTTGTCTATAGATTCCTTTGTACTAGAACATATTATAGAGGAAGAGGAAACTCTGCCAATTATTACTGAAACTTATGAATTATTGGAAAAGTGTGAAGAAGAGGTAAAAGATGTAGAAGCTAAAAGATTTGATGATGATGAAGATTTTGCTGTAAGAGATTATATTATCTACAATGCTTATAGGGTAACTAGAGAGCTAGATATAAAAGCTATTGTTTGTTTTACTGATAACGGCTATTCTTCTGCTAGATTATCTTCATTAGCTCCTAAAGTTCCTGTAATTACCTTCACAAAATCAGATGAAACCTATAGATTTTTAAATATGATACGATGAGCCAGATGATATAAAATTTCTGAATCTTTCAATTATGAAAATCTAAAAAGAATAGGGAAGGAAATGATTAGAATAATTTTCAAATGAAATATTTCCTTGGACGATAAGATTGTGATTGTTCAGTCAAATGAATATCAAAAAGACGAAAGAAGCGATATGATCAATGGAGTAGAATTATATAAATTTAAAAATATCTAATTTTTTTCTATATATTTATAATTTCATAAAAAGGATGTTTTTTAGCCATGTTTTTTTGTTTTGACATTTATGCTTTTTTGTTTATAATAAGTTGTTTTTGTGTGGATAATTTGCAAAATTTAAATTTTAGTTTATACTTGTATTAGTACTTTATATACTAAAACAAAGTAATGGGAAATAAAAGAAAAAGCAATGGGATAAATATCTTAAAAACCAAATTACAAGAAGAAGAGGTTAATAATATATTTTTTAACATATTTTTTCTGAAAAAATGATTAAATTCAAAAGATTTTGAAGCTTTATTACAATCTTTTGGTGAAGAAAAAAATGAATCTATGGACTCTATTTCCAAACTAATTTCAGCTAATAAAGTAAAACTTGTAGATTTAGAAAAATTGTCGGTAAATTTAAATAATATTTTAGATTATGATGAAAGAGATTTTTTGGACACTAATTTACAAAATATTATAGCCCAAATTTTCTTAAAAAAATTGTATGAACTTTGACAAAAATCTCCAAATTTTAAAGAAAATTTTGAATTAATGTTTGGAGAAGTAGAGAAAATAAAAAACAAAAAATTATCATTTAGAGTTATAACTACAAGGAGAGACGACTTATTTCGTTGTTTCCCTGATTTATTAAAATGAATACAAATATCCAATAAAGATATATTTGATGATTTAGAAAAAGCCTGACATTCTATAAATAAGATAAATAGTTTTTGAGATCAAGACCTTTCTACTCAACATATCATTTCTGAATTATTATATCGGCAAAATAAAACCAGCATTTCTAAGATAGAGACTCTTCAAAAAAATATTGAAAATCAGGCAAAAAATTTAGCAAATCCTGTTCACAAGCTTTCGTTAGGATCTGTTTCTGATAGAATAGTGGATCTTGGTGGAAAAAAAGATAAAGAAGAATTATCTAACGAAGAAAGAGAAAGCATAAATAAACAAATATGGCAAGAATATTTAAAAAATATGGAAACTGAAGAAAACAATAAAAACATTATCGCGATTTTACAAAAATTAGTAAATAATAATTTTAATTTTTGAGAATTGACAAGTGGAGAACAAACAATATTTGTTCAAAAACATATAGAAAAAGCATTATCAAGTACAAATGTTTTCTTGGATAGTTGGGATATTGATAAAAAGACTTATGATAGATTTTTAAAAGAAATATCTGATTTTGAAAAAAAAGAACATGAGTTAAGAATTCCTTTTTCGGATTGAAATGAGATAATCTTAGATATAAAAAAGTGATTTAGATGATGAGAACACCTTCAGTTTTTAGATTTAGAAAATTTTAAAGAAACAAAAAGTTTGCCAATATTTTTTGATATTAGTTTAGAAAAAAATGAACCAGAAATTATTCAATTATTAGAAGATAAGGAAAATGCGATTTTGAGTTCTAGTAAAAATTATGATGGATTATTTAGTTCTTATTATACAAAAAATTGAGAAGTTCGTTTGGGGAATAATTATAAAATAAAGTTGGAATGAGTGGAATTGACTGTAGATGAATTGGATTCTATGTTTGATGAAAATAAAGAAGACTTAGAAAAGTCTTTAAAACGCTTTGGACTTTGGGAACAAACAAGCAATGTTTTTCAAAAAGTTATTAGTAGTAAAAAAACATTAGACGATTTTGCTAATAACTCTCAAAATACCTCTATTTTTGAAGGAATGTTAAAGGAATTAAATTTAGATATACTATCAAAGGATCTAAAATTTGATTTAAATAATGTTAACAAGTTGCCTCATTTGTATTTGTTTTGAAATGCTAATAAAGAAAATATTGATGCATATAAAAAAGAGTATTCTACACCAAAAGATGAAAGAAAAAATTCCAGCATATTGTCCTTAAATGAAAAACATGGAGCAGAAAAGGCTGAAGAATATGCTAAAGAAATTTTTGAAGAATTGGAAAATAGTGCATATAGTGAAAATCCTTATTATATTTTTGATGATGCAAAAAGTAAGTATGATTCATTAAATTCAGATTGAAAGAAAAAATTTGAAGAAGTTTTGGAACAACTTTCTCAAGACTCTAAAGATACACAGATACAAGATTTAACTACTGAATTATTTGACTATTTACATGGTACAGAAGAAGAAGAAGAGGTTCAAAGAGAAAAGGTAGAAACAGAAGAAGAGAGATTTATGAAAGAACGAGAAAGCTTATCATGATATGATTTTAATTGAGAAAAAGATAAAGGATTTCGTCCCGGCACCAGATTGTTTATTAACACTCGTGGCTCCAAATTACCTCCAATGGATAAAGAAGATACTTTTTTCGAATTTGAAATAGTAAGTGTTGGAGATTCCTCTTTTGATGTAAAAGTAATGTGAAATGAGATAGATTCGGATGCTATAGGACAGATTTTTACTCTTCCAAAGACAGCTGAACATTTAAGTAAAATGAAATGATCTGGAGAAATTTTTAAAGTAGATAAACTTAGTTGAAATGATTGGAATAGTTCAATGAACAATATAATCAAATCTAGTTTTTTCAAAAAATTTAATGTTTTTGGTGAACAAGAATGACAAATAAAATTAAAAGATTGAAAACTTATTAACGACAAATGAGAAGAAATACAGTCTTTTGGGCGTTCTGTTGATATTTGGGATTGAAACAAAAAGGGTAGACCCTGACAATCTAAAGAGCACACAACATATGAAATAAAAAAGATTGACAAGTCTAAATGAACCGTGAAAGTTAGTTGTAATTTTGATTGACAAGATGAAGATGATTTATCTAAATGGGTAAATTATAAATATGAAAAAGAATTATCTTTTGAAAAATTTATATTATTGATGGAATCAAAGAGCCTCCGTGGATATACAAAAGAAGAACATAAAGATAGAATGACCAAATATAACGTTAATTATGATGGCAGCAATAAGGTCGGTTATCCACAAAAAGGCTTGCTCAAGTTTTACTCTTTAGCTGCTATTGGGAATGCTTTTAAAAATGGTTTTAAAGCAATCAAAGAATGAACCAAGAAAATAGAAGAAGAACAAACAGAAGATTTTGAAAACTTTTTATATTCAAAATGATGACTTGATTTATATGCTAAACTATGATCTATTACATCTATGTTTGGTTTGTTTCCAACTGTATCAGAAGCATTTGACCGTACACAATTAGACTTTTATAATGAAAGAGAAAATAAAACTTGGAAGAAAATTGAAATTCGATATAAAAAATTTGAGTCAGATCCCCATTTTGCAAGTATGCGATGAGATCAATTAGATAAACTACTTACCACACCAGGTTATATTTGATGAGATAGAAACAGACACAAGGTTGCTGCGGCGTTTTTGATACTGATGAAAAAAGACTGACCATATGGTAGAGGTGGGTTATTAAAGTATATGTGAAAGTGATTTTGGATAGAAAAATTTTTGGGAAAAGAACATCTTGTGAGATTTCAAAATATGCAAAAAGAAAGACAAAGACAATTAGAGGAATATCATGACAACAATCCTCATCGAAGAAAAACTAGGCAAGAAGAATTAAATAGGCTAGAGTTTGATTATATTGTATGAGTTATAGATGGTAGAGAACCATTTCTTTCTCTAAAAGATGAGTTTTTGTGGGCAGGTACTTGGTCTAGAAAATTTGCTACTACATTAGATGAACACTCTAAAGCATATTTTTCTAGCTTTAAAAAAAGATCAGATGAAATATGAGATATTTCTTTTAGACAAGCAGAACAAGAGTATTTTAGAATGATTACAGCAGGTAGAATACATAAAGCGTTACCGTTTCTAAAAAGAATAATGGAAGATGCACAAACTAAGCAAGAAGAATCAAGAGCTAAAATGTATTTTTTATGAGCTATGCTTACGGGCATTATCAAGAACTGACAAGATGTAAGTGTGATGACTGAGTTCTGGACTATAGCTAGGACAATGTGACTTTTACCAGGTATCTGGTGTAGAGATACAGATCAGGCTGATAAGGTTCAAATATTGTTGGATGGAATTACTTCAGTGCCTCCTTTTGAAAAATTTTCAACATCAACAAAATACAAAAAATCAGATTTTGAACCATGAACATTCAATTCGGAGCAATCTAATATGAAATTTTTATCTAAAGATTTTCCTAATTATCGAAAAAAATATGGTGACAAAATACTAGATGTTTTAGAATTTAGAGAGATGAACTCTGAAAATAGTATTATAAATTTAGCAGAGAAGTGAGATAAAAATGCCCATATATATAAAAGTATTATAAATTTAAGTAGAGAAGAAACCCAGGAAGATATAAATCAAAAAGTTTCTTATACATATTGATATTATGCACATTCTCCGTTAACTGCTAACAAATGAGTTGTAGAAAAACTAGTTCCAAGAAATTGAGATTATAAATGAAAAGAAACAATAGAAATTGAATCAGCACAAGAATTTTGGAAATCAGTTTGAAGTACTATAAGTACATCTAGGCAGTCCAGTAAGTGAGTTGTAGAGTTTTATTTATGAAAGTTTTGGAATCGATTTGATATTGATGTTTGGGATCAGTGAAATGTAAGTTTTATGATGAGATGATTGTCTTTGGTAAAACAATTAAAATCAAAAGGAAAGGATAAAGAAGCTAAATACCTTTTACGATATTTAATAAAATGAAACATACATGAAAAGCTTTGAGCTTTCCCTAGTGAGTTTGGTACTGTAGTAGATAAGTTTGTGGAATTTTTTGACAATAATGTAGACATGATAGATAGTAAAATGGTAAAAAATACTTTTGGTGATGAGGCTGCAATTGGTTTTGATGACCCATATTGAATGCTTAATTGGAATGAGTTTTCTAATATAATTATGGCTACTGATTGATATTGAGGAACAAAAGAAAAAAATGAATATCAGAGAAAACATAATAGAGCTCAAGAAAATCAAATAAATCGACATATAGATAGAATAAGTAGAAGTTTAAAAAGAAAGACAATTTTTGGTCAGCCTATCGTGCCTGATTCAGATGAAGAGGTAGAATATGGTTCTGATTTATAATTTATTTTGTAATGATTTTGATTTTATCTTTTACAGCAGTAATAAATTATGATTGAAGGGTTGAATTCCCACTAAAAATCACCAGTAAAATGTTTTTAAAAAAATAGTCAGACATTAATTGATATAGTTGTTTGTAGATTTTAGTTACTTATAAAAAGTAATGCTTTTTATTCATATATAATTTATCTAGTTGTTGAATTTGTTAATTTCTCGTGTAAGTTTATAAAGGTATTAACTATTATAACTATTCAAGTGGAAACTTTCAAATTTTAATTTAGGTTTTTACAATTTAATTGTTTTATTATGAATATACTAATAACGGCTGGTGCAATAATTATTAATGAAGAACGTAAAATTCTTTTAGTATTGAGACCTGCTGATAAAAAAATATTCCCTAATTGTTGGGCTCTTCCTGGTGGTAAAATTGAAGCATGAGAATCTTTGGAAGATACTGTGATAAGGGAGGTTAAGGAGGAAACATGATTAGTCTTTTCTCCTTTAGAAAAGTATACATTTACTGAGTATATTTCTAATGAAAGTCATAATATAAGCCATTTGTTTTTTTGAAAATGAAATTGAACAATACATCCTGAAACAAAAGCTATATGGTATTCTTTTAAAGAGATATCTTCTCTTAAATTAGCATTTAACCAACATCTTGTTTTTGAAGATTTATATAAAAAATGAATTATTTTTTAGTTTTTTAATTTAGAAAAAAAAGTCCCTCCAAGTGATGAAGTAAAGGATACGAATAGACAACACGTCCTGCACGACATATTTCATACGGTCGTACGAGGCCGAAACATTATCTGTTCTTATAGTATGTACTCTAAATGGCACTTTCTCTAGTAATGATTTAATGAATTCTATACTTTCCACTATTCAATATTCTTCTAGTATTTCTCAATATACCCATCTTGTACAATCATCTATTGTACTATAGGAACAAATCTGTTTACTATCTTCAATAGGGGAAGCTCACATCTACTTGTAGTTCGCCTGGCATGGGTAAATTGTAGAGTGTTCGTTCCCTTTTTTGTTTTACTCCTTTTGAGATTCAGTACCTTATATACATTCTCCTTCCAATTCTCCATATGGTTGTTGGATCTAAATTTATTCCCATATCTTCAAAAATAGTATGAGCAATTGTTTGGGGTCACAAC
>JALOAF010000016.1 GCA_023228925.1 Candidatus Absconditabacterales bacterium
TTTTTAACCTTCTTTTCTCAACATTTTTTACAAATTTTATATTGCATTTATAAAAAAACAGTAGATAAAACAATTACCTTCTACTGTTTCCTATTGTTTTAGCCACACATTTTTTTTAATTATGCCAAATTTTTTGAAAAAACTTTGATGTAGTTTCACTTGGAAATACTGTACTTAGAATGGAGACCGCTGGAATTGTTTGAGCTTGGTTGCTTAAAAATTTGCCAGGCTTTTAAAATTTATTCTTTTATAGATTTGCTTAGTTCTTATAAAAGGGGAGTTTGGTCCTCTCGAGTGAATATTGTTTCGAATTTGTGATCTCGATTCGTTATTGTTGCGAGAGATCTAAAAACAGATTCCTAACAAGTTAGAGCATTTCGGAATGACAGGGCTGTGTCATATTGAGCCTGTAAGGCGAAATATCCATTAACAGAAAGTGGGTTGTTTAGAACAACAATGATTCTGTCAATGGATTCTTCGCTACGCTCAGAATGACAACGCATTTGCCAATGGATTCTTCGCTATGCTCAGAATGACGAGCTGTTCGCTCAGAAAGACAATGCTGTGTCTAATGGTTTCTTTGTTACACTCAGAATGACAGACTGTGTGTAATTACTTTTGATTGATTTTGTTTTTTTTGAAATAAAATGACAATCTATGTTGTAAAAAACAAAAATATTTCTATACTTTGTAATAAATTTATTTGAAAAATTTTAAAGAATGAAAAAATTAATAAAAAAATTGATATGATACGATAAATTATATAAATTTATAAAAACTAGTTTTGTTTATCAATGACGAAAAAAAGTTAATTGAAAAATAGCAAATACTATCAATGGAAACCCGTCCAAAGATTTTTTTATTATTTGAGTAACAGGTACAAATTGAAAAACTACTACGGCCAACATGTTGCATAAAATGCTAAATGAATTATTGGCTCCAACAGTAATGGTTAGTACCGCGTCTATAAAAATTTGAAATGAGACAACGATAAATGACAAAAAAATGACATCTTTGGATGTTTATCAGTTACAATCATTATTGGCAGATGCAAAAATGCAATGATGTAAAATCGCAATATTAGAAACATCTTCACATTGACTGGATCAATATAGATTTGAGTGAATAAAATTTGATTATGCAATACTTACCAATATAACAAGAGATCACTTGGATTATCACAAGAATATGGAAGAATATATTAAGGCTAAAAAGAAATTATTTCAATATATTTTAGAGAATAAAAAAGAAATAAAGTATGCTACGTTTCCAGCTGATGATAAAATAGGTAGAGAGCGGTTTGATGAGATGGCTTTTGATAAAAAAATTAATTTTTCTGTACAAGGTTCTTCCATGTTAAAAGCTGAAAATGTTGTTGAAAAGGTAACAGAAACTTCTTTTGATATTAAATATTTATGAAACAATTATTCTACAACTTGTCAGATTTTGTGACAATATAATGTTTATAATTATTTGACAGCATTAAGTGTGTGAATTCAAATATGATTGGATATAAATAAATGTATTAAATCCTTGTCTGAATTTAGCGGCGTAGATGGAAGAATGCAAAAAATTGTGCATAAAGATGTCACTTATTTTGTAGATTTTGCTCATTCTCCTGATGCTTTGGAAAAAACATTAAACTTTTTGAGTTCCTTGAAAGGAGAAAATAGATTGATATTAGTTTTTGGAGCACCAGGAAATAGAGATAAATTAAAAAGACCTGAAATGGGACAAATATGACGAAAATATTCAGATATTGTGATAGCTACTGACGATGATCCAGATACAGAAAATAGATTAGCTATTATCAGACAATTGCTTCAAGACATTGATAGTAATAGTTCTAAAAATAAAAAACTATTTACAATCCCAGAAAGAGAATTTGCTATAAAATTTGCAACAAAAGTTGCTAAGCCTGGAGATATAGTTATGCTGGCTGGTAAATGACATGAACCAATTCAACGAACTAACTTTGGAACTAGAAAACGAAACGATAAAGAAGAGTTGTTGAAAAATTTACAATAAGTTTATATAAAAAAACAGATAAATAATGCAAAACAAACATTATGTGGTTTTGGATATTGAAACAACATGACTTTCAAAATATAAACATCAAATTACTGAAATAGCAGCGATTAAATTTGATGGAAAAAATGTTTTAGATAAATTCCATACACTTGTAAATCCGCAAAGAAATATCCCTAGTATGATTACAAGACTTACTGGTATTACCAATGAAATGGTAAAAGACGCTCCAACTATATCAGAAATTTTGCCAGATTTTTTGAACTTTATCCAAGATAATATTATTGTTGCCCACAATGCTACTTTTGACTTATGATTTCTTTCTGAAAATATTTATTTTCATCAGTGATTTTGGCTAAAAAATGATGTTATATGTACGAGAAAATTAGCAAATAGACTACTTCCAGACCTAGATAAAAAAAATCTATGAAGTATTTGTGATTATATGTGATTGGTAAATAATTCTGCACATAGAGCGATGTGAGATACAGAAGTAACTGTAAAGGTTTTCCAGAATTTCTTAAATTTGTTAAAAAATAATTGAATTGACGATAAATTGGAAATAATAAAATTTCAAGATAAAAGCATAAGGGAATGTTTGTTTTTGGATTAAAGATTCTAATATATTTTTTTATAACAAAAACAATAATTTTTGTATTATGTTGTTATATTTTTTGAAATGATTTTTTTTTCTTGTTTTAATTTAAAAAGATCTCTAAAAAAAATATTTTTTTAGACTTTTTTAATATGTTCGCTGAAAACTTGCTTTTGAACTGCTAAAAAAAGTGGTCAAAAATTTGACAGGTTTTTTTTTTGTGTATAATTAAATTGTCAAAAAAATTTTTATTCTTTAATTAAACAAAAATGACACGATTAGATTCTATAAAAAAAATGTACAAGAAAAAGTACAACAAGAGAAGGAGGCGCAACAACAAGGGAAGGAGGTACAAAATCAGTCTCAACAAGATTTACTTTCACTTTCCAAAGAAGTAGAGAGTACTAACAATGAGGCATTCCTTAAAGAAATTAGCGCTCTTTTTGAAAAATTTGGAACGGGCCCTATGGATGAAAAGAAAAAGAAGGAATTCAATGAAGAATTGGACGATCTTCTTGAACAACATGGAGTTGGTCCTATTACAACAGGCCCCGTTATTTCAAATGTAGAGATGCTTGATTTAACAGATTTAAAAGTATTTGGACGATGAAAAATTCCTGCTATTGATAAACAAGACATTGTATCTGGTGTTAATGGTTTGTCAGATCCATATAAAACTGAAATCTCTGATTTTATAAAAAAGAATGATGTAAAATGATTACAAGTTTATTTGAATGAGAAAATTAAAGATGGTTCAATTAATTCTCAAGGTTTGAAAGAAGCTTTAACAAAGAAGGGAATTTCTTTTTGGAATAATCAAATTCTTGAAGATGGAAAATTTGGTCCTCAAACATTAGAAACGTTAAAATTTTTTATACAATTAAATCAAATAATAGAAAAACCGCAAACGGATAGGGATCTTATTAAAAAACCTATTAAAAAACCTATTGAAAAACCTATTGATAGTCCAGAAAAAGAAAAATGATGGACTAATTGGATAGCAGAAGAAATTTCAGGACAAATTACAGAGATAAAAAATAAAAAACCTAATAAAAATTGGTCAGATGAAAGAAATGTATATTCAGATTATGCACAGAACAATTTTATTGTTGATTTGAAAAAAAATGTAGTCTGAATAGCAACACGATGAACAAAGGAGCGATCTCAATGTTGTGAGGAGAAAGTAGATACAAATAATAGATGTGAGCTTGATATAAAAACATGAAAGATGTATGCATTTGCAGGAAGTAATAAATATGAGTTACCTTTTAATATGTGACCATTAAAATTAGATAGAAATTGAAAACCAGACGGATTAAATAGCAAAAATAGAGAACGTATCAAGTATTTTGCTAGAATATGAAATTTAGTAAATAAAATTAAAAAGAATGCAGTATTTAATAATAAGTGAGCTTTAAGATATACTGGTTGAGGAATCCAAGTTAATAATTGAATAGTATTTGACACTGATCAAGTATCAAACCAAGCATTGAATGAGTTAAACAATAAATACAGTCATATATCTGCGCTTTGAAAATTAGAGCGTGTTAAACTAGCATCTTTATTGACTGCTATGAAACTTGATTTGAATAAAATTTCTTGGGAACCTGATATAGTAAGTTGATATCGGCTTGTTCCAAATCCTTTGGATAAAGAGCATCAATGATATGTTAAGAGTTATGCTAAACATAAGTCAAGAATAGGTTCTTAATATTAAGTTTTTTTGTGTTGAAAATATTAAGAATTTTGTGATTAACATAAAATGGTTTGTTATCATTGTGGTTTTATTGGAAATTTAAGTTAATTGTTAGGAGATAGTTGTTTGTTTTCCTTAAAATTTGAAAGTTTCCATTTGTATGGTTATAGTGGTTAATACCTTAATAAACTTACAAAAAAATTAATACATTTAACAATTAGATAAATTGTTTATGAATAAAAAGTGTTGCTTTTTATAACTGATTAGAATTTGCAAATCATTACAAACTTTCTTTGTCTACTTATTTTAGTAGCTATATCATTATGATTTTTTCTATTCTTAGCTAAAAATTGACCCTTTAATGAAGTATTTGTGATTATATGTGATTGGTAAACAACTCTGCCCATAGAGCGACGTGAGACACAGAAGTAACTGTGAAGATTTTCCAAAATTTCTTAAATTTGTTAAAAAATAATTGAATTGACGATAAATTGGAAATAATAAAATTTCAAGATAAAAGTATAAGGGAATGTTTGTTCTAAATTAAAATTTGAAAGTTTCCATTTGTATGGTTATAATGGTTAATACCTTAATAAACTTACAAAAGAAATTAATACATTTAACAATTAGATAAATTGTTTATGAATAAAAAGTGTTGCTTTTTATAACTGATTAGAATTTGCAAATCATTACAAACTTTCTTTGTCTACTTATTTTAGTAGCTATATCATTGTTATTTTTTTCATTATCATCTAAAAAATATATTTAAATGTAAACTTGGATACTTTAATGTAGGTATTTTTAAATAACAATATTTTACAACTAATTTTTAAAAAGACAAGTCTTTGAAGAGTTTTTTAGCTTAAATTTTGGCTATATATATTTTTTTGAATATACTTTAAATAGAGAATTTATTTATTCAAAAAATCTTAAAAAATGATTAGTTCAAAAGACTGTAAAGACTTACTACAAAAACAATTTCAAAAAGATTTTTCTCAAAAACAAAACATATCTCAATTGATGACAAAATCTCGATGAGAAAACAGAAATAATTGTTTTTCTTATTTTGGCAATATGTGAAATATTCAATCTTACTTAGAAAATATACAAAATAATGAATATATGGTAAATGATGAAATTAAAGTTGTTGAAAGTGATCCAAATAAAGCAAAAACAACGGAAAAACAAACTCATGCTTCTGCAAAAGTAGAGGATGGTTTTTTTTCGTCTTTGGGTGGTGGGGCAAAAATGATTTGAATATTTTTGTTGTATTTATCTTTGTCAGCTATAGTAGTCTATATTTTTTCAAAATTAATGAAATATACGTTTAGACGATGATATGCTTTTTTGAATAACCATAGAATGGTTTATATGAAAGTGCTTGTTCCAAGATGAGACAGTAAAGTGGATCGTGAACAGGCTAAAGAATTGGCAAAAGATATGAAGGAAAAAATATGAAGAATGTCGCAAGTTTATTTGAACTTTCATAAAATTTGAAGATTGAGTATGAAAGATAAGATAATGTATAAAATTTTTAGAAAACCAAGAATTATTTTGATGTATCATTATGAGTGATGAACTTTAAATTTTATTGTATGATGCTTACCTGAATATCAAAAAATTTTGGAATGAGCAATAGGAGCACAGTTTTCGGATAGTTCTCTGGAAGTGATAAAAAGACCAAATATTTTCAAAAGGAAACACCATAAAGTGATGCCTTTGCAGTCAGAAAAAAATTCAATCTACACGATTAGACTATATAAAAGAATGACAGATGATCCAATCAACAACCTTATTGACTCAATGAATAATATTGCAAAATCAGATACAGCAACAGTGATAATGACAATAAAACCATTGTCTGATAGGTGGAATGAAAAAGCAAAAAAACAAGTAGATAGATTATATAAAAATCTTGAACTTAGACCAAATGGATTATTTCCTGCAATATGGTATGGAATAAAGTCTTTTTTTAAATTACTATTTACTTGAGAAGCTCCTGCTGGTAAAAGAGAAAAGGATGTAGCAATGGTTCGTATGGTAAAAGCAAAAGAAGAAACAATAAATGATATGGCAGAAGAAATAGGAACTGTGGCATTTGAGTCTGGACTTATGTTGATTAGTTCATCAGATAATGAAGAAAAATTAAAAAATAATATACAAAGTTTAGTTGGTTCTTATACTGTGTATACAGACCAATATGGAAATGAATTGGAACAGTTGGAAAACAAGGCAGCTATATTATGATTTTTAGCAAGACCTTTGTGGAAGTTGGCTGCTACTTACAACTTAACAAACTTATTTTACAACTCAAACACATTTACATTAAATGAGTTAACCTCTTTGTATCACTTTCCAGATTATACATACAATCGTTCAAATATTATAGAATGGATGCAATATAAAGTTTTACCAGCCCCGTCCAATTTACCTTCATTTCGTTATTGAGAGGAGAGTGGATTTGTAATGAGTGGTATAGTTGCTGAGAAATATAAATGAGGAAATTTGTCTGAGATATTAAAAGAATACAAAGATCATCGAGCTGTTTGATCAAAAACAGTAATAGAAGAGAAATTGGTCCCTATTGAAAAATTTAAAGAAAGTGAATTGGAGTGAAAAGAAATAGAAGAAAAAGATGGAAAGCAGTTTGTAAAGACAGAAATAGAGAAAGATGTTTATTGATATAAAATTTACAAAGATTGAGTTTTGCTATGAACAAATATCTACAGAAACACTTATTTCCCGGTATATATGAAAAGAAATGATAGAACAAGACATCATTATTGTATTTGAAAATCAGGTACTGGTAAGTCAGTGTTTTTACAAACTTTAGCAAGACAAGATATCCGAAATTGAGATTGAGTTTGTGTAATAGATCCACATGGAGATTTGGTTGAGGATATATTAAAATATATTCCAAAAGAAAGAGCAAAAGATGTAATATTTTTTGATGCATGAGACGAAGAAAGACCGATGTGATTAAATTTATATGAGATAGATGATATTGATGAGGCAGATAGAGTAGTAAACGATGCTACAGAAATATTTTTGAAAATGTTTGGTCCTGAAATTTTTGGTCCTCGTATTCAAGAATATTTTAAATATGGTAGTTTGACTATTATGGAAGATTTTGAAGATAGACCAACAATATTGGATGTGGTTAGGCTTTATACAGATGAATCCTATAGAGAATATAAAGTGTCTAAAGTAAAAAATGCAGTAGTTAGAAACTTTTGGGAAAAAACCTTTAATGCGATGTGAGATAGAGAAAAAGCAGAAATTATTCCATACTTTAGTTCAAAATTTGTGTCATTTAATACAAATAGACTTATTAGAAACATAATTTGACAAACAAAATCAGCTTTTAGATTAAATGAAGTTATGGATGGATGAAAAATTCTGCTGATAAATTTATCAAAAGGTAAAATATGAGATTTAAATGCTCAACTTTTGGGGATGATTCTTGTTTCTAAAATATATACAGCAGCTATGGCTCGTGGAAAAATTCCAGAAAAAGATAGAAAGGACTTTTATTTATATGTGGATGAGTTTCAAAACTTTGTTTCTGGGACATTTGCAGATATCTTATCAGAAGCTAGAAAATATAGATTATGTTTGATAATGGCTCATCAATATATAGCTCAATTGGAAGCATGACAATGATTGAATAAATCAGAATGATGAAAATGAGATGTAAAAGCAGCAGTATTTGGTAACGTTGGAACAATGATGTCTTTTAAAGTCGGTGCGCCTGATGCAGAATTTTTGGAAAAAGAATATCAACCAGTTTTGTGAATGTGAGATATTACATGAATAGCAAACTATAAAGCTTATGTTAAATTGAATATTGATAATGCAACTACGCGTCCATTTAGTATGAATTCTATATATACTTGAGACTACAAAAACAATAAAATTGTTCCAATATTAAAAGAATATTCTTCAAAGAAATACTGAAGAAAAAGAAAGTTTGTTGATGCGGAGATTTCTGCTAGGTTGGGGCTAAATTTGGAAGAGGTAGATAAAAAACAAGCAGAGTGATGAGAAATAGATATTCAAGAAATGAAAAGTAAATAAAATGAAAAATAAGTAAACAAAAAAACTCTGACAACTTGTTAGAGTTTTTTTATATGTTTGAAAGTCTGCTTATTCTTGAAATATGGTGTTGGGACATTCTTGAAAAATACTCCATTCCCATATGCTTGGATCCATTTGCTTGATTTCCATACAACTATTGTAGTCTATATCTTGTCATTCCCAAAACTTTTCCCATCAGTTTTCTGTTTTTTCTATAGCTAAAATATATCCTCATCACTCAGATTCTGAATAAACGCTAAGTAAAACATATGGTCAAAAAATTGAAATTATATTATATTCTATATCGTCTCCATTTCGGATGTCGCTAATGCCAGTTTTTTTTATGAAATCATCTACTTTTCATGTTGTATTATATTCAAAGAAATTGTCACCATTAGCATATTTTTGCATTTGGTCTACACAACCTTGAAATTTTGTGTTGAATGCTACAAACTCTGTAGTAAATAAATGCGAATACCCCATATAACTATCTATACAATCTTCTTTGATAATTTGACCTTCAATTCAATCTCCATAAAAAAAATAATCATCTCAATCTTTGATTAAGTTTACACTATAATTAACTTTTTCTTCTAGAGCTGAACCATAAAACACAAGTACACCATCTTTTAACACATAATCCCAGAAAGGTTCCTCTCATTCAGCAATAAAAATAAAATTTGAATCATTTGAATCTTTTATGTTTTGAGCTTTTTGCCCCGCCCAATCCTCTCCACAGCTTAAAACAACACTGTATGTAAAGTCGTCAGCATAAAGCTCCCATTCATATATTTCTTCAATACTTGCATTGGTATTAATATTTATAAGACAGACAATTTCTCAACTAGAATATCATATCATTGGTTTCAGACCAGTCCCATCAGTCATCTAATGGTTTTGCCTGATAATCTTTCTCTGTTAATGTATTTTGTTTTTGCTCTTCAATTACTGGTTCTTCATTATTTGATTTGTCATTATAGAAGTATAAATCATGTAATCATCAACCAGTATATATGTTACAAATAAAATTCTGAGATTTATCTCAGGCTTTTGCATATCATTTTATTCAATAGTATGTTCATGAAAATTCTGCATCAGTAAAAGTATATTCCATAGATCATGAATTATCATAGAAATATTGAACTGTTGGATTTCGCGTTTTCTCAATATTATCAAATAATGCCTTATTTACATATTCCATGCATTTATGTTCTAATACATCTATATCACTTTCATTTATACAATCATCTCAACAATTTTCTACTACTGTTTTATTACATCCTGTAAGTAATAATCAGGCTACTAATAAAGTAGTTAAAAGTCAGATTTTTTTCATGGTAAATATTTATTAATGTAAATTATTTATGGATTCTTTGAAATTTTCTATATCAATTTACTGAATATATAATTTGATAATAATAATCTTTATCAGATACCACATAATACACATATTTTAAATCTTTATAAGTAGGATCAGGTTTTGTAAATTTTTCTACTTTTAATGTATCCATATCGACTGGGAATCTCCATATTCAATAATTATATTCATCTCAAATTCAGCTAGTAACGAGTAAATAATTTCAATCTTTGTAAAGAGGAGGATAATCAACTAATGAATCTTCTACCACAAATAATTCACTTCAAATATAATTTGATGTTACTTCCTCAAATCATGTATTTTTATCATAGATATATTTTACTTCTTCTTTCTCCGTTAATACTTTAAAATCAGACTTTTTTGGAATTCTTTTTATAATTACATATTTATCATCATCCCATAGATAAATATAATCTTTATCACTTCATATATAATGATGATATTGTGTTCATCAATTTAGAACTTTATATCTTCTATCTTGTTTTGCTAAAGTGAATGTTCATTTATCCACTGGAAATTTATAAGGGAATAGAATTATATATCAATTACCATACCCTAAGTATCAGTCAACAGCTTGTATTCAAATAGTTCCAAATTGTACAGATGATGGTAATTCTTGTTTACTAACTGCATAATTCTCTAAGAAATCCAGGCTCAAATATAGATTATCTTTATCTTCTCATGGATTCATATATTTAGCAGTTCAATCTACATCAAAGCTTGGATCATAAAACCATCTTTTATATGAATTTTTATCTCTTTCTCTTTCAAAAATATTAAGTGATTCTATATTCCAAGATTCATCATTTGTTTTTATTCAATTATAATTTTTTAATATTTTTTTCTGTAAATCTGTTAGTTCACTATCTATAATTTCTATATCGTAATAATCATCTCTTTCTACAATAAAGAATTCATATTTCTCTTTACTCTTATCAGTCGTATTTTCTGTTTTTTCATCTTTCTTTGTGTCCATATCAGAATTTATAGAAAAACCTCATGTTAAAACAAAGTTCTCTTCAGGCACTGTTTCTTGGTTATTATTACACCCTGCAAGTAATAAACTACCAATCAATAATGTAGTTAAAAGTCAGAATTTTTTCATAGTTTTGTATTAATAATTTATAAAGTTTCTATTTTACCAAATATAGATGGATAGTTTTGGAATCTTATTTTATAATATCTTCATTTATCATTTGCAGGTTCAAAGAATTGAATATGAGCTTCATTTCCAACACTATAATCATCTTCATCATCAGGGAAACATCTAACATTATTTATTAGATTACTATAGATTCAATCCTCAACTTTTATGATATAATATCCTATTCAGTTAGCTCCTTTTAATCAATCAGCATCAACTCATGATTCTAATAAACATCATGGATTTAAATGTCTTTCTTTTATAATGTCTTCTAATGATTCATTTTCTCATTTTGAATAAATCTTAATATATTCAATCCAAGATGGAGGAATATTATCTTTTCATGTTTTTCTAATCTCTACTCAATTTCTAACAAATAAATTATATGGATCTGCTGCAGGAAATTGATATCTCCATCCAAGAGGTGTTGATATTCTTATTCATAAATCATTGAATGTATATGTATATCATGTTTCATTTTTTACATATACTCATCAATCTATTTCTCATTGATAAACATAATAATCTATAATGGGTTTCTCTTGGTATCATGAATATTTTAATTCATATGGAATATTGTTTCTCTTTTTGAAATATTCATCTTTTACGTTTCATAATTATCTTCTTTTCTCCAATCAAATTTTGCTTTATATATATCTTGATTTCCTAAATCAATAAGTCAAGCCAAATCTTGTATTGTCTGACGAGCTTGTGATTGAACCATTCAATCTCAGTCTTTTAGATCTACACGATTTATAATATTACAACCACTTATTAGTATTATAGAAATTGCAAGAATAATAATTTTTTTCATGTTTTTTATAAAAATATAAAATTAGTCTTAGTTTTTTTGTATTTCTCCACAAAGAACTTCAATATAAAAAGGTATGTCAAGATCTGTTCAGTATTCAATATAGCTGTCTTCATCAAACTCATCTTCATCAAACACATCCTCGTCTCATTCAAAATAAAGAGAACAGAAGATCTCTCATTTTTTATATTCCATCAATCCTGAATAGTCAGATCAGCCATCTCAAAAAATGAAATCCCATCAATCAAAGAAATCACTGATTTCTGTAAAATCTGTAATGTTGTCTGCTCTTCGAGATTTTCATTTTAAGTTTGGTATATGCCAAGTAAATTCCATATCACTATCAGCCTCAAAATTTTCTAGATTAGAAAAAAGTCAGTCCATTTCATAGATAAGATTGTTCATTGTATATGACTCTATTTCTGTGTTGCAATTACAATTGTTGTTTGTACTACAAGCTCCTACAAGTAAAAATAGTGTTAGAAAACCAACTAATAAAGTTTTTTTCATTTGTTATAATTATTAAATATTTAAAAGCTAATTACATCCGCACAGCCATAAACTACCTTTTCTGGTTCATAGCTTAAAGAAACAGAATATTCATGACTTTCTCCTATGCCACCATCTATGCATTCTTCACGAGTTAAAAATATAATTAAAACCTCAGCAGCAATATTATAAGTATCTCACCTTTTTTCAACTATAACTTGGTGGGTTTGTTCTTCTGTAGGTGTAGATAGGGTTAAAATATCGTTTTTTATTATAAAACTCCAAAAAGGTTCTTCTCCAAAAGCATGAATTTCAATAGAGTCTTCGTTTGTATTTTTTATCTGATCTTTTTGTAAATTTTCAGATTTTAGATTTTTACAATTTTTGTTGAAAAATTTTAAATATTTTTTATCTGTTTTGATTTTCTGTTCGCAAGTGTTGTCAACTATATCATATACGCAAATTTCTCCATTTTTTTTGTTTACTTGGAAATGTTGGACACTCGTGACTCTATCTTTATAGTTTTCTACTAAAGCAAGTTCATAATGATTTAACTTATTTGTGTTTTCAAAAGAAAAATAATATCATATTAACTTATCGTTATCCTCATTGAGAATTGAGTCTTGTAGTTCTTTGTCGTATATAGATTTTAAATTTTTAAAACTAGCTTCTAAAAAGATTTGCTTGGATATCTCTTCTACACAAGATTCTTTTGGCTCTAAGTTTATTTTTGTCTTGTTTAGGTTGGTGTTTTTTGAGCATCAAGAAAATAATCATCATACAATAAAGATAAATAATAATGCTAAAATAAATTGTTTTTTCATATTTTAATTGTTTTAATTAAAACAAAATTTATTTACATATCTATGTATTTACAACATAAATATTTCTTTTTTTAAATCAATAATTTTTATTTAATTTGTTTTTATCTTGTATTTTATTTAATCTTATTTATATAGTAAATGTTATAGTAAATTTTCCTTAGTTGTTTGAAATTTATTGATCTTTTTATTATTTTTAAATATAACAATTATGGCTAATCAAGTAAGTGTAACTTCAAGAAAAAGTTATCTATCTAGACAAGGAGAAAGTTTTAAGAAAATTTTTTTGGGTATTATTGTTGTAATAGCAGCAATTATTCTTCTTGCACGAAATGAAAACAGATTTGTAAAACAAAAAGCAGCTTTAAAGGAAGGAGAAAGTATTGTTGTAGAAACAGTGTCTTCTCCCGTTGATCCTGATTTAGAATGAAATTTAATTCATTTTTATTGAGAAACTTACTCTTCAGCAAAAGATTTGGTTGATAATGTTTTTGGTATAAAAACAGAAGGCTTAAAACTTGAAAGAAGAGTAGAAATGTATCAATGGATAGAAAAAACAAAAACCACTACCAAAGATGAGCTTGGATGAGCAGAAACAACTACAACGACCTATAGTTATACTACTGATTGGAAAAATACAGCAATTGACTCTAGTGAATTTTATGAAGAACCGTGACATAAAAATCCTTCTCACTGGGAATACCTTGATCAAGAACGAGAAAAAGAACCTATTTTAGTTTGAGACTTTACCTTATCTTCATCTTTTGTTGGACAGCTTTCAAACTACAAACAAATAAGTATTAATCCAGATGAAATTACAGTTCCATCAAAATATAAAGACTTAGTTGTCAATGAAGAGACTTCTTTAGAAGAAAATTTGGACACAAATAAAATAATGTTTTATGTTTTTGATAATTATATTTATATTGGTTCTAACCCTAAAAATGCAACTGTATGAGATCTTAGAATAACTTTTTATGATGTAAAAACATGAGTAGTTAGTTTGATTGGACAGCAAGTGTGAGATGAATTAACTTCTTATACTAGCTCAAATTGAAATACAATTAGTTTGTTAAAAGAAGGGAAAGCTACAGCAACCACTATGTTTGCTGAGGCACATAAAGGAAATAAAACCTTGACTTGGATTTTAAGATTAGCTGGTTTGGCACTTATGTTTTATGGTTTTTCCATGATGTTGGCATTTTTATCAACATTGACAAAAATACTTCCTTTTTTATCAAATATTGTTGGTGCATGAACATCATTAATATCTTTTGTTTTAACTTTAGCTCTTGGACTTACTACAATCGCTATTGCTTGGATAGTAGTTAGGCCTATTCTTGGAATTGTTTTATTAGTTCTTTGAATTTGATGAGCAACTTGAATAGTTAAGTTTAAGAAAAAAAAGAATTTAACAAATACTACAAAATAACACAACATATTAAAAAAACTAATTGAAATATCTTTTGTAATTATAGCTAAAAATTAAACAGACTAAATAAAAAAACTTTCCATTGCAATTAAATGAATAAATCATATAAAAAAATGGAAAGTTTTTTGTTTTTTTAAAATTTAAAATTATAGAGATAATGAACCTTATTACGATTGTATTAGTAGTTGTAGCCTTCTGACTTTGAGGTTTGTGAGGATTTTTTGGATACAAAAAAACACTTACAGAAAAAGCGATAAAGTTTAAAGAAAAAATGGCAAAAGCCAAAGAGTTAGAGGAAGAAATTTTGGAAGAGGCTAGAAAAAAGGCCGAACAAGTTCTTGAAAAAGCAGAAGAAAGAGCTGATAAGCTTGAAGAACAAAGATTAAAAAAAATGGAAGAAATCCAAAACAAATTGTTGAGTAGAGAAGAAAGAATGGATGAAAAGTTGGAAAAATTAGAAGAAGAAAGAACAAAAATTGTAGATAAGCAAAAGGAGGTTGAAAAAATTGTCAAAGAACAAACGGAAAAATTAGCAGAGATTTCAAAATTAAACAAAGAAGAAGCAAAAGAACAATTGTTTGCCAATATGGAAATAGAGTACCAAAAAGAAATTGAGCAGTTTGTAGAAAAAATGAAAACAATCAAAACTGAAGAGGCAGATAAAGAAGCTAGTCAGATTTTAGCTAAAGCATTACCAAGAATCGCATCTGAATCAGTAAATGAGTTTACTGTAAAATCGGTTGATCTTCCAAATGAAGATTACAAATGAAAATTGATAGGTAGAGAATGAAGAAATATTTCGTTTTTTGAAAAACTAACAGGAGTTGAACTAATTATTGATGATACTCCTATGGTGGTTAGGATATCGTCTTTTGATAATGAAAAGAGATTTATTGCTGCTACTGTTCTAAAAAAATTGGTGAAAGACTGAAGAATAAACCCTCATTATATAGAAAAATTTTATAATCAAGTAGTAGAAGAATTTCCAAACATTTTAATTGAAAAATGAAAAGAAGCGTTAACTCAATTAAATTTACCAATGATGAATCCAGAAACGGTAAAATATATTGGTCAATTGTTTTTGAGATACAGTTATGGACAAAATATTTGGTTACACAGTATAGAAGTAGCTAAAATCGCTGAAGCAATTGCTACAGAGATTTGATTGGATCCAATAATGGCAAAAAAAGCAGGACTTTTTCATGATATTGGAAAAATTGTTGCTACCACTTGACAATCTCACACAGCTTTGTGAGCAGAATTGCTTAAAAAATTAGGGATGGATGAAATTATTATAAATGCAGCAGAGGCTCATCATTATGATGTGCCAATGACTCATCCAATATCTTGGGTTATTGCTGCAGCAGATGCTATTTCTGCTTCTAGAGAATGAGCTAGATATGACACAAGTGAAATGTTTATAGAAAAAATGTCAGAATTGGAAAAACTTATAAAAGATATTTCTGGTATAGAAAAAGTTCATATTATGCAAGCTGGTAGAGAAATTATAACTTATGTAAATCCAGAAAAAGTATCAGATAAAGATTTAGAAAAAACGCTCAAAACTATTTGAGAAAAAATAGAAGAACAGTTGGATTATCCATGAATTATTAGAGTTACTGCTATTAGAGAAAATAAATTGGTAGAATTTCTGCGCTAATAAATTTAAGTAAATAGGAGAGTTTTTTTTAAGAATTCTCCTTTAATTTAATCTTTTTATTCTAAACCTTATTCCCATGTTACCATTTTTTGAAATTTTGTGATTAAAAATGTACATGACCTGAATATGAATTATTATCTTTTTGTTATCTTTTATTATAGTTTCCAACTACCTTTGTAACAAACGACATCAAAATTTTTACAAGATATTTTATTGGTTGCCAATAGCTATAATTATTAGCTATTTGCTGTGATCTTATTCTCACTTTTTTTTGAATTATTGATTGATTCCAAATAGTTTAGAACAAATAAAAATATTGCTTAGTCCATATTGATATCACTTCCATTTTACCTGACTAATAATAGGTTTTGTTATCTCTTTGTTTATATTTTTTGCTAAGATAAAAAGACAGGAAAACAAAAGAATTTGGATTGATATAATATTTTTTTCACTTATTTTATCTATAATTCCACTTGGAATATTTCTTGTGTTTGGAGATAATTTTATATGACAAGCTTCTACATCTTGGATAGCTATCAAACCTTTGACCACACAAACAGAATTAAATAAATTTGGATCTGTTTATCCCGTAGGCTTATTCCTATCGTTTTGGGCTATTTTTAGTGTAATAATCACTTTAATAAGTAAGAGAAGAAAAAAAAGATTTGGACAAGGGTTGTTATGATTCGTGTATTTTATTTTAGGACTAAATATTATCTTCTTTTTTCAACAATATCCTAAATACTGAGTGATATCTATGTGATGAATTACATTTGATATAAAAACTTATATTTCATTTTTTACAATAATGTTGTGTTTACATTTGTATTATAAACGAAATCAAAAGTGAGATATTGTTGTTTAATAAATAACTAAAAAACAAAAGATATGAAATTTTTTTTTGTAGCAGAAGATAGTTTATATAAAATTTTTAAAACTTTAGAAAAAGTTCCAAAGTGAAAGACTGTAGAAATATCTATAGATTCACATCATTCTTTGTTTGATAACGAATGGCGATGAAAGCAGATAAAAGAAATTTTGGATAAAAGAAATATTAATGCTATTTTTGTTACAAAAAAAGAAACTTCTAGAAAGTTTTTTGAGAAAATTGGATTAAAGACTAAGCATACAGAAAAAAACAAAATTATGAAATTTTTGAGAATAATTTATTTGTTCTTTTTTGATATTAAAAAATTCCACTTAAATACCTTCCAAAATAGAAAAAGTTATACCTTTCTTTTGGTAATTTGATTTGAAGCATTGTTTGTGCTTTGAGTTATGTATTTAATTTATTCTTTAATCATCCCTTGAGTAAAAGTAGAAATTAATCCATCTCAACAAATAGAAACTATAATATATAATTTTCGTTATTATTCTGCTGAAGATATAGAATATCCTCGTTATTCTAGATTTCTTAGTATTCCATTTTATACATGATCTATAGATTATAGGTATGATATGTCTATGAACACTAGCAATGTAAAGTTTTTACAAAATCCATCTATTTGAGAAATAAAAATTTTTAATAAAACAAATAAAGAGTTTGCTTTAGTCCCAAATACTAGATTTATAACAGATGACGGAAGGCTTTTTCAAACAACAAATCGAATTGAAATACCTGCTTGATATGATGGGATACCTTGAGAACTCGTGATTAGAGTAAAAGCTATGGAAAAAGATGACAATGATATTTTGATGTGAGATAGATGAAATATAACAAAATGAACAACATTGTATATAAAAAATTTAAAACAGAGTTTGTTTTTAAAAGAAATTTATGCCGTAGTCTTAGAAGATTTTACATGATGATCTTTAACTACAGATTGAGAAGTGACTCAAAAAGATATCGACCTATTGTCTGAAAAAATGGTTTCTTATATTACACAACAAAAGAAAAATATTGTAACACAAAACTTTAATATAAAAGATTCTTTGTTGTTAGCTTTCAATGATACAATTACGACTCTTATAAAAAATATTGATGTTCCACATGAATTATGAGAAAAAAATTCACTAATGAACGGACACATAGATGTAAGTTTTAATTTTTTTTATATAAGGTGGGCAGACTTAATTCAAGCTTTTTCTGATTATATCAATCAAAGACCCTCCAATAAAACTCAATTGGTTAGCATAAACAAAAACTCTTTGGTGTTTTTTGAAGAAGATGGTCTGGTTGAAAAAGATGGTACTTTTATTATACCAACAAAAATAGAAATAATTCAAGGATATGATTTCAAAAAAGATATAGTTTGAATAGTAGAAGATATCAAGTCTCATATTGTTTGATGAAATAAAGAAACAGCTAGAAATTATGTTTTATGATTTCCAGAGGTTTCTAGTGTGAAAATAAAAATAGTTCCATCTTGGTATGGAAGTATCCCAAAACTAAAATCTAGAATAAAGGTAAATATTAAAAATTAGATTGCAAATCTATCGGTTTTAAACTTTACTACTTGAACATTGTTTCATAGATCATTTTTTTCTTTTATAATTTTCAATCAATCCTGTATATTATTTACTCATTTTGTATTTGGTAACAACACTCCTGACTTGGTCCCATCACTCAATAAAATTCCAAAATCTTTTGGAGATATGGTTTGTATTTCTTGTGGAGATTTTATTTCTGTTGTTTCTAAAACTATATCTGCTATTATAGTTTTGATATTTGTGTGTCTACTTATTAAGCCCTGATATAGTAAATTTATAAGCTCTTCCAAGGCTTTGTCAGTATAAACGACTCAATTTGACATCAATAAAGCTCATTGTTCGTCGAATATAGAAAAAAAGACTCACCTGATATCGTTCTTTTTATATTTTTGAAAGATAGATTTTTTAATTGTTTCAAACATTGGACTTTAGTTTTTAAGGATAAAGGTTTGTAAAGTGCTATTGTTATACTTTGTCATCTCGAGTTATTATTGTTTCTATTTTGTCATCTCGAGTCGTTATTGTTGCGAGAGATCTAAAAGCATTATAGGAAGATTTTTCGCAAGATAGAGCAATCCATCGAAGTCTTTTCGAGGCAAGCGAAATGACAGTAGATGGATTCTTCGTTACGCTCAAAATAACAAGGTATTTGTTTAGAATGATAAGGAGGCAATTGTGAGAGATCAGTAGAATAGTGGTTTGTTAAATAATACTGTGAATTGTAGATTGATCAACTTCTCTTGATAGTTTTTATGGTTTATATAATATATTTTTTATAATTTTTATTGTTTTACTATCAACTTATTTTATGTCTAAACTAAAATTTAAAATACTTAAACAAAGATGAAATGCAAGAGTTTGAGAAATAGAACTAAATTGAATTAAACTCACCACCCCTGTTTTTATGCCTGTTGGTACAAAAGCTACTATAAAAGGCTTGTTTTTGGATGTTTTGAAAAATGAGAAAATCCTGGGAAACTTGGATCCAATAAAGTTAATTCTTGCAAATACTTTTCATCTATATCTTCGTCCAGGAGACGAATTGATAAAAAAAGCATGATGATTACACAAATTTGAAAATTGGGAAGATGGGCTTATTCTCACAGATAGTGGGGGTTTTCAAGTTTTTAGTCTTGGTTTGGGGAAGGACGAAAATCGCGACAAATGAGCTCATAAAGTAGATATAAAATTAGTAGAAGATGGTGTACATTTTAGATCTCCATATGATGGATCAAAACATTTTTTTAGTCCAGAAAAGGTTGTGGATATTCAATGTAACCTATGATCTGATATCATGATGGTTCTAGATGTTTGTTCCCCATGAAATTCTGATAAAGAGACTCTTTATAGTCAAATGCAACAAACTCATCGTTGGGCAAAAAGAGCATATGATCATTTTATGAAAAAGTATGATAAAGTAAAGTGAGTGCTTTTCCCAATAGTTCAATGATGAACAGATTTAGAAATGAGAAAAGAGTCAGCAGAATACTTATCACAATTTGCGACTGATGGGATAGCTATATGATGAGTGAGTGTTTGAGAATCAAAAGAAAAAGTGAGAGAAGTTGTGGAATTCACAACTCCTTTATTGCCAAACGATAAGCCAAGATACTTAATGTGAGTAGGCACACCAGAAGATTTATTACATGCTATAGAACATTGAGTAGATATGTTTGACTGTGTTTTGGCAACTAGACTTGGAAGGCATGGAGTAGCATTTTCTGGCAAATGAAATATAAATTTAAATAATGCAAAATTTAAAGAAGATTTTAATCCTCTAGATGATACAGCTGAATGATTGAAAAATTATAGCAAATCTTATATACATCATCTTTTAAAAGAAAAAGAAATGTTGTGATGAATCATTTTGTCTCTCCATAATATTTTGTATTTACACAAAATTTTAGAAAACTGGAAAAGAAATTTTTTGGAAGATTAGGGGGTTTATTCAACAAGAAAATTGATTTCTATAGTTTTTGTGGTATGATTTGTATTTATCAACATCTGATAATATACTCCATTGGCAAAAGGTGTAACAAATGTTCTATATTCTTGTTGTTGTCCAGATATGTCTAAAATTTGAAAGCTTTGTGGAAAATAAACACTTGCCTTAGTTTCCATCCATTTTTCATAAATATTATCATCATATTTTGCTGGTCTAAGAGCCAAAATAGATTCCTCTCTACTAGTCATTTCTATTTGATATTTTTTTTCTAAATCTCTAATAAAGTCTATATAGTAATTTGGCACATTTAAAGTATAGTAAATTTTCATTGTATATTTTCATGGCATCAAATCTTGGATATTTACTATATCATTATCAGAATCTATCAAAATTTTATTTCATTGATCTAAAATTTGAATGTTTTTTTCTACAAATCCATCGACCTTATTGTAAGAGGTGTTTGTGTCCCAAGCATAAATAAATCGAGAATTATATTCCAACTTTAATTTATTGTTTTTTAATACATTTTGTAAATCATCAGATACATTTGATAAATATATGCTTATAAAGTTTTTGTTTATCACATCATCAAAATTGTTTATTATATTTTTAAATATATTTATTTTATTTTTACTGAAATAATCTTTTACTCATTTGATATATTCTTCCTTTTTGTTTCAACGATATTCTCATCTAATGATATCTATATTGGCATTTAGAAACTGTCGTTCTCGAGATAATTCTGTAAAAGAAGGTATTAAAAACTCAATTAAATCTGATCTTACAAAAATAACTCATTTGATGTATTTGTGTAATAATTTTTCATATAATCATGCTTCCATAGTTTGTTGAACTTTTGACATAGAATATGTTTCGTTAAACATTTTTTCATAAAGTCGTTTTAGGTTGCTTCCATCTATATCAGAGAATCAGAATTTATTTCCAGCAATAAATCATATTTTACGATCTGGCAAAAAAGAGCTTGTTCGTTCTGGTGCTATCAAACGGGTTTGATATGCTATATAGTCTGGATAATATGAATCAACTATTTCTAAATTTTCTAGTTTTCAATCCTTTAGTGTTATAAATGCAAAAGAACCAAAAAATCAGCCATTTGGTCTTTTTTCATTTGTGTTTTGTAATATTACTAAATAATTAAACTCTCATTCTTTTCATAATAATCTTGATATTTCTTCCCAATTTCACTGAATAGATCATAAAAGCTCTATTAGTTTTCCATATTTTTTGAAGCCTAAATTTTTCAAGTAATTTTCATTTTTTTTAATATATTCTAGAGTTTCCAAAATTTTGTCTTCCTTTGTTAGTAATATATTTTCTCAATCAACATAAGCTTTGGCAACTTCATCAATATTCAATAACATTTTTGAAATATTTTCATCTATATTCCAAAAATAAAAAGCTATCTGCTGTAAATCTTCTTTGAAAATATCCATTTTGTCTTTATTGAAAACTATGTTTGTAATATTAGAATAAAAAGCAAAAATAGCAAAACTTAAAACTAAAAGAATCACAAAAATTATATTACTAAATTTTAGATAATATTTCCAATTTTTTTCTATTTTTCTTGAAATTCCAAATTCCATATAGCTTTTTGGTATAAAAATTCTTTCTTAAATTCTACAATAAGGATTCTTGATTTTAATACAATAATAAGTAAAAGAAAAGAGAAATAAATGATAAGTAGTAATTAACACTGATAAATAGTGGTAAGTTAATTTGTTATTGTTTTTTTATTTTGATTGTTGAAATGCAAATAGAAATATTTTTTATACTCTTTGCAATATGATGTTTTTTTGGCTCATTTTGAGGAGTTTTGATTTCTAGAAAACGGGATAAAAATTGAATTAAATCTATTTTTCTTGGTCGTTCAAAATGTGATAATTGCAAAAAAAAACTTTCATTTCTAGAATTAATACCAATATTTAACTTTTTGTTTCAAAAAGGAAAATGTAATAAATGTTGAAAAAAAATATCTAATTTTTATCGAATAGTAGAGCTTTTGTCTGCTTTGGCCTTTGTTTTAACTTATTTGTTTTTCCCTTACAATTGAATGTTGGAACTTGTATTTTGGATTATAATAAATTGGGCTTTCCTTTTTTTGATAATATTTGATATCCAAAAACATGAATTACATTTACCAATATGGATTTTTGTAACAATTGTTTCTTTAATCTTTGCATTATTAAAATTAAATATTTCAACAATATTTTGTTTTTCACTCGGATTTGTTTTTACTTTTATATCAATATATTTGTTTGCTAAATATTATGTAAAACTTAGATTTCGTAAAAATGAAGAGTGATTTGGACAAGGAGATGTGTATTTGTCATTGACAATAGGAATACTTTTTGGACTAATACTTTATTACAATAGTATAGCTTTTTCTATTATAAATTTACTTGATTTTATTATTATTTATGTTATTTTTAGTTCGTTAATTTGACTAATTTACTCTATTTTCAATATAGTTATAAAAACAAAACAAAAACAAATAATACCATTCTTACCGGCCATGATCTTTGCATTTTACTGACTTTTGTTTTTTGCTGATTTTTTTATTAAATTTTTGAAATAAATGACAAGATTTCTTATTAAATATAAATATAAAATTAGGACATATATATTTTTCTTTTTAGTTTGTATATCATATTTTTTTACTGTTTTTTATTTGTTTTGAAATCATGATATATTTGCTTCTATTATAGCAATATTTTTTCTGTATGTTTTCTCACATTTTTTGGCTATAGATTATAGAAACTTAAAAATAAAATATGTGATATTTTTTGTATTGTTTCTATTTATTATTACTTTAATATTTTTTATATTTTTCTCTCGAGAGATAAATATTTGGTTAATATTATCTTTATTAATATTCGATATTTCTTTGTTGATTCTTTTTTACTCATTACAGTCTGTCGGATTTAGTAGTATTTCTTATTTTCTGAGAGGTGGCTATGTTTTTACTTTATTTATAACAATTGCATATAGTCTTACATTTATATGAATGTTTAAATATTTTCCACTTACTTGTGAAGGATTAAAAGACGCATCAAATAAACTTATAGAATTTGTAGAGAAACCAATTATAATACCGGTTAAAAAAATACAAAATTCAATTTCAGAAGCTAAATATAAACAAGATTTAGATGAAATAAATACTCAAGTAGGGGAGGTGCTTTTATGATTTCAATGAGTGCAAATTTCTACAGAACCAGACACTGTTTTGGCTCCTGTAGTTTGAAAAATAAATGACTGGAAAGAAGAAACTATAGATCAGATAATAGAGGATCAAAAAACATATTCTCAAGATGTTTGTAATATGTTGTTAAATTCAATAAATGAAAAATATATGTTAAAAGAGCTTGGGCTTTCGGTCGTAATGTTAATATATTTTTTGTTGTTTGGTTTTATTAGATTGGCAATTTTTATTATGAGTTTCATTTGATTTTTGATATTCAAATTATTATACTGGTTGTGAGTTTATAAAATAAAAAAAATAAAAACAGAAATTTTTGAAATAAAATAAAAAAAAGGAGGATTATATTATGAAAAAAATTATTTATTTTTTACTTCTTCCCTTAGAACTTTTGGGTAGAGTGATTGATTATTTTTTTGATTATCTATGTTTGGGATTTACCATATTTACAACATGGGTTGTCTATAAATCACTTAAATCAGGAATTCTATTTAAAGAACCAATACAATATATGCCACTTTTTATATTGTTTGTCTTCGTTGTTATAGCATTGTTCTTGATATACCTATGGTTTAAAAAACATTTAAAAGATTAAATCAAGATGGCTGTTGTATTACAACCATCTTTTTTCTTCTTGAGAATTGTTAAAAAAAAACTATATTTAACTGTTTTCTGTTAACAATAATTTAAATTTAATTATAATTTATAAAACATGAAAAAACCTACAATAGTTGCTCCTGGATGATCTTATGAAAAGGCTATCATAGCTAGTAAATATTGAGCAGAAGAAGTCTATATTTGAGTGCCTTTTACCTCTTTGAGAATGAGACAAAACAAAGTAAGAGATTTTGATATACTGAAAAAAACAATTCAAGCAATACACGATAATTGATCAAAAGCACTACTTACCATGAATATCTTTCCTAGAAATACTGATATTAAGGTGTTTGAATCAGTAGTAGAAAAAATTTCAGATACAAATCCTGATGCAATTATTTTTTCTGATCCTGGAACTTTTAATGTTCTTAGAAAACACTTTCCAAATGTACCTTTACATTTAAGTACTCAGACTTCTACACTAAATTACGAATCAATCAAATTCCGAAGAGATTTAGGTGTAAAAAGAATAATTCTTGCTAGAGAACTTCATATAGAAGAAATTAAAGAAATTAGAAAAAAAGTTCCAGATATTGAATTAGAGGTTTTTGTTCATGGAGCTATGTGTATGAGTTATTCTGGGAGATGTTTGCTTTGAGATTATATGGCTGGTAGACAAGCAAATAAGTGAGAATGTAATCATGCTTGTAGATTTAAATATAAAGTTCGATTGGAAGAGGAAAGAAGACCTGGCAAATTTTTTCAATTGGACTGAGACGAGGATGGTAGTTATATTTTATCATCCAGAGATCTATGTACTATAGATAAGTTACAAGAGATTTTGCCTTATGTAGATGCTATAAAAATAGAATGAAGGAGTAAATCAGAGTTTTATGTGTGAGCGGTTGTAAAAGCTTACAAAGAAGTCAGAGATGCTATTTTAGAATGAAGAGAACCGGATTTACAGATTAAAGAATTAGTTGAAAAAATTCCTCATAGAAAATATCGAGATTGATTTTTATTTAACTGATTAAAAGATTTTCCTGAAACAGAAAGTATGGAAAACACCTTAGATAATGAGACAGCAAATACTAAAGATGTTTATCAAGGTTCTACAACATTGACTAGTGGAGGACCAGAATTTTGTAGGAATTATTTTGGTGTTTTCAAAGATAAATTTATAGAAAAAAATGGAAAAAGATATTTTGAATTTAATCCAAAGGAGGTGATAAAGAGATGACAAAGATTAAACTTTATTAGTTCTAATGATATTTGAGAATTAGAGATTGTTGATATTATCAAAGAATGATGACAAGAATTAGAAAAGGCAACTTGTAATACACCTAAAGTCTTTGTTTTAACAAATAAGGAACTTAATGGTTGGGAAATTTTATATGAATAAAACCATTCTTGGATAAGAATAACTTATATAATTATATTTTTTGAATATCAAAAATATTTTCAAACAAACAAGCAACAGTTAAAGGTCAAATTCCTCAAGGGACAGGTGTAATATATTTTATTTTATCTTTTACAGATTCAAAATCTACATCTCATACTGGTTTTCAATTTTTGTGACCATATCATACATCTATGACTATTTGACTTTGATCGTTATGAACAAATTCATCATTTATTAAATGAATTACTCATGTGCAAGAAACTATAATATCAGACATTTTGCAAAGCTCTTTTGTTTTTTCTATTGGAGTACTACTATTTGTAGAAAATACAGTTGCTCATTGTTTGATAAACTCCAAAACAAGAGGCTTTCACACTAAATTGCTCTGTCATATTACTGTAATTATTTTTCATCTTATATTGTACAAATCATATTCTTTCAATATTTTTACTACAGCCTTTGGTGTTGCTGGAACAAAATCTATTAAATCTATTGATGATAATCAACTTAATACACCTCCCATTCCATCGATATCTTTGTTTGGAGATATTGTGGATAAAATTTTAGATTTATATTGTTTGAATTGTTCTGGTAAAGGCAACTGAACAATTATGCCAAGACAGTCTTTATCGTGATTTAAATAATTGATTAGGTCTATAACTTTTGAAATATTGTCATATTCTTGTTTCATATACAATTGAACATCATAATCATCTTTTGTGTTTTCTGGTAAATTATCTCATTTTTTGTATTGTCCAAAAATATGTGCTTTTATTCATATTTTTTCTCAATATTTTTGTTTTAATCAAACATATATTTTTGAAGATTGATCATTTCATAAGTATATAATTCAAATATATTTATCATTATTTGGAAAAAATTTTTTTACTTTTGTTGTCAAGTCTTCTTGTAATTTTTTTGATATTTTTTGTCATTCCAACAAGATCATTGTTTTTTTATTGATATATAAATTTAGTTAAAATAATATTTTTTTAATACTTAAAATCAACAGAATGATAATGTTGGTTAATTATCATTCAAAAAGCACCACCAAATAAATATAGTTAGATTCCTTCATTCCCTAACTAAATTAAAAGATGGTGCAAACACAATGATGTAAAAAAGGACAAATAACTCAAGAGGAAAGAG
>JALOAF010000045.1 GCA_023228925.1 Candidatus Absconditabacterales bacterium
TATCATATTGTAAAACAACATACGGATAAAAAGGTTGGTGAACTGGACTATATTACATGGGCTAGACACAGTAAACGAAATACTAAAGAAATAAAAATGTTTTACAAATCAAAACAAGATAGTTTATTTGCAGAAGCCAGTAAAGAAGCAATGGATGAGTATGATGCAACTATATGAACTAGAATATCAACTAACTTTGCAAGATATTTATAATCTTTTAAACGATGTGTTGAACAAGCTTGATTTACAGCCTGCTTGTGAAAGAACAAACAATATTCAATATCCAATTAATGCAAAAGTTTTCCCTTCTTTATATAATCCCAGAGTATATAAAGAAGATGAGGACATTGAAAATGCTATACAAATATTAATAGATAAAGAAATTTTCACAATAAAACAGTCTAAAAAAGAGACTTTTGTTGATATAAGGAATAAATCCAAAGCAAAGCTGATTTTTAATTATAATTTTGAGCAGTTACTAAGAAGTTTTTACAAAAGAGAAGTTCAAACAAATAGTTGGAAAGAAAATATTGAACAGTTAAATTGCAATGCTGACATTAAAGAACTGATGTTAAATAATAGAATAACTATACATGAGAAAAAAGAGTATGATATAGCAACACAATTATTGAGACTGTTGACTTCCAACAATGAAAACAAGTCAGTGCGTCATGTGAGTGCTAAATATTTTTGGGGTATGTCTAAAGTGCTTGACAACAGAGAGCAAATTATAAACTACTGCAAATTGAGAACAATGCCAATACTTTTACATGTAAAAGCGATGGGTAATAATCCTGAAACCATACTGTTTATTGAAAATCAAGATACTTATATAGAAGCAATAAATAGTGAAAATGCTATTTTTGAAAATTATATTTTAATTTTTTCGTCTGGATTTAAAGCATCAGCAAAAAGAATTAGAACTGAAAATGGAAGCAAGATTTTTTTTGAAGATAATTGTTTTTTAGGTGAAGAAGGAAGAAAAAAATTCAAACAATGGCTGTATGGAGATGATGAGCTTGAATTTAATATTTATTTTTGGGGAGATTTAGATTTTTCTGGTATGAATATATTATCATCACTAAAAAAAGTTTTTCCAAATCTTAAAGCTTGGGAATATGGATACAATAAATTACTTAATGCTTTGGATTACAATAATGCCCATAGTCCTAATTTGGCTAATAAAGAAGGGCAAACTGAACCGTCATTAACAGGTTGTAAGTTTACTGATACACAGTTAATCCCAGCCTTAAAATATAAGCAACTATTTATTGACCAAGAGTTTGCTGACTTATCAGAAGGCTCATAACATGAAAACCCAAACCCTAGAATATAATAAAGATACAGGTCAAATAACTATCTGCGAGTATGATGATGGTTTCTTGGACAGCTCTAGCGATGTAACGGATGCCGTAATGACATTAGCTCTCGAAAAACTTTATGACGATTACGGCTTAGAACTTGGAGATGAAGTCGTGATTACTAAAAAGAAGAGCTTGGATAAGATCACTAAACTTGAGGTTAAAAAGTAGTTAACAAATTTTAAATTATCTTTGTGCATTTGCTACATAATATCGGATTTTTACAGCTTTGTAAATTGTGTCTATTATCTCTTGTATCTCTTTTTGTTCCCTGCTTACACTTGACACTTTTCCCTGAAACGGAATATCATATTTGATAAATCTGTTGATATCAATTTTCCCTTTGAGTTTCATCTCATGATGATCTATGCTTTTATACGCCTTTGGAAGCCCAAGTAAAAAAGCCTTCTCAAGATTTTGCACAAACATATAGTAGATGATATATTTTGAGACGTCAAAGTTTTTATCAACTTTATTGCCAGTAATACTGACATCATCAAGAAAAATATCATTAGCAAAGTTAAGCATCCTCTCTAAAAATGTATTTGAAAATCTTGATTTTATATCTATCTCAAGACCTTGCCAAACAAACTTGCCTACATAGTTTCCTGTTTGAGCTAGATAGATATCTTCATCTTTATCATTTTTACTTTTTTTGATAGAGATGATTAAATCATCTTGATTTTTATGTTCTTTTTTCTCTTCATCTTTAAAAAAAGAGAAAAAAGTGTTGTTTGGCGATTTAGCTTGATAATCTTTGAGAGTTTTTTCAAATTTTTCGCCAATTGCATTTTTTTCATTGTTTTTAGGTTTTTCAAATTTGAAGTAGTATCTAGTGCTATCATTTTCAATAGTTTGATAATTATCAACTGTTTGTATAGCCATTATTTACTTTCAAATTTAAAAGTTTTTCTTGCTTCATTAAGATGTTGTTTGATACCTTTTTCATCATATTCGACTCGTAAATATTCTGTAAGTAAAGGCTCGATATGAAAATCAAACAACTCATTCATACTATTTTGAGTTATATTTCTATTTATATAATTATGTATTTTTAAAAAATAGGAGTGTCCTATTTGATATTTTTCTCCAAGTCCATCAATGTTAATTACATAATTATTGAGTTTTTCACAAGCTTCTCTGTATGATATAGATTTTTCATCGTCAATTTCATTTTCGATTACTTGGTAATCACAATCTTTTCTAAGCCAAACAAATCTTCTTCTAAGTGCTAAATCAAAACTATCTATACTTCTATCAACATCATTCATAGTCCCAATAAAAAATATATTTTCTGGGATATAAAAATACTCTCTCTCGTCCCTTAATGAGGAGTATTGTGTTTTTATCTTTCCATTTTTTCCTCTATATTCAAGTGAATAGAGCAGCTCACCAAAAACACGGGAAAGTTCAGCACGATTGATTTCATCAACAAAGAAAAAATAGCCATATTTTTTGATAGCTTCATAAAAATTATTCTCTTTTGAAAATTTCTCTTCATCGATCTTGGCTTTTTCACAAAATATTTTAAACTCACCATCTTTAAGCTCAAAATTCATTACACCATCTTTTAAACCTGCTGGTTTTACTCCCTCTATAAAGTCCTCATAAGTATATGACGGATGAAATTGCGTCATCACAAATTGTTTTTCTTCATCTTCAACGATATTTAAAATATTGTTTTTTACTCCAAATGTCTTTCCGGTTCCAGGTGCTCCATAGTAGATTATATTTTTACCTTTTCTAAGAGTTTCGATAAACTCATCTTTTTCAACTGCTTTTTTATCTGCTTTTCCTGTTAGATTTGCAAAAAGATACGCATATTGATAAAGTTCTGGATGGGTTGTATTTGATAAATCTTTTTTAGATATTTTATGAAGTAGATTAAAAAACTGATCAATTACATAATAGCTTTTAAATTCAAATTTTTCTTGAGACAAAGTAATTTTATTTTTAATTTCATCTATTTTTGATTGTAAAGAAATTAGTTTTTCATCAAGCAAAATTTTTGTTACTTTTTCAATATGACTTATAACATAGGTTGTTATTCCATTTACAAGTGGGATTTTATCCTCATCCATTTGGATGTAATATGCTAATTCTCTTGCCGTTGCATTCATCCCTTCAATGTTTTTGATGTCTGTCTCAACTCTTTCAAAATTTAAATCACTTTTTACATTGTCAGAATCACCATAAACTAGTTTTTTAATTTGTTCAAATGTTTCTTTTACTTTTTCTAATTTATTATCATCTTTCAAACTTTTAACCTCTTCAAGAGTCAATCCCTCAAGTTTCTTGATTAAGTTTGTTCTATTTCCCTGCATATTTGCACTATTGATGCTTTTATCCCACCATTCAAGATTTTTGAAAGTTGGCTTCTCTAAAAAATCACCAACTTTTTGTTTAATGTGCTTTTTGTTTTGATAAAAACTATTATCATCTATGCCAAAACTAAGATGAGTAATATCAGATGGTTTATTTAAAAAATTATTAAATTCCTCAATGGTTTTTTCAAATATCTTTTGGTTGATTTCATATACAACACTTTTATATTTGGACAATACATCATTAAATTTAGTGTCATCAAATTTTTCCAATCCAAAGTATCCAAAATCTTTATACTTTTCATTTTCATTATCTCGATCTTTTGAGTCTAATTTTTTATCCTTTACTGTTTCTGTAATGATTTCCCCAAGTTTTTCAGATAAAGATGGATTGTCCAAAACATTATTATAAATCTGTATTGCAAAGTTCAACCCATCTTCACCTAAATGTACTCCAAAAACAACGGGATAATCCTTACCAAACTCTTTATAATAAGCTCTATACCAAATTCCGCCAGTTAGTTTATTTTGCCCTTGTACACTCCATTTACTACCTTGAAGATTTAACTCAACATCTTTATCATCTTTAAGCTTTTCTTTTAGAAGACTTTGTAACCTTTCATTTATCACTTTTGATTTTTTAGATATTTCATCACCGCTTATATATACTTTTCCACCATCATTTTTAAAATGTTCTTTTGCTTCTGTTATCCAATTTTTCTCACTCATCCCACACTCTCCCTTAATTTTTTTAAAACTTCCACCATCGCCAAAGTATCGAGCTTGCAGTATTGTAGCAGAGCTTTTCTGTACCGCTCTTTTGTTGCATC
>JALOAF010000046.1 GCA_023228925.1 Candidatus Absconditabacterales bacterium
TTCCATATAGGGATTATTTTATAGAGTTTTCAAAAAACAGTTCTTATAGAGCAGAAGGAGCTGTATTAAAGTATTTAACTGAAAAAGAAAATTTTTCTTCTGAAAATATTGAATTAGAAAAAATCAACTATATTATAATGAAACTTTTTGAGGATTTTAACTCAGAAGATATTGATAGAATATCAAAGTATTTTTATTATATGAATGATGAAGTATTAAATAACATTAAGCATGCTATAGAGAAATGTAGCGATATAAAGATGAACTTTGTTCTCAAAGATATTGCTTTATCATCTTCTGGAGTAAAAGGTTGGGGACTTTTTTATTTTTACTTTTTTGGTAAATTCAAAGAAAGTCAGCTTCCAGTTATTTACAATTACAAAGCAATGATGTTTCTTTCAAGAGAAAAAGAATGGGAAATAAGTGATATAGAATTCTATTCTTTTGATAATCTACCTATTTTAACAATAGAGCTTGCTAATTGTTGTAATTATAAATGTATAATGTGTGATACAAATATGCAAAAGAATAGATCTTTTATGCAGTTTGAAACATTTAAAAACATAATTGATTCATTGCATGATTTTAGAATAGGGACAATAACTCCGTTCTGGCTTGGTGAACCTCTTTTGAATCCTGACTTTGATAAAATGATTGATTATGCATTTGAGCAAAATGAAAATAATAATTCATTTATATCATTTACAATTAACACAAATGGAAGTCTTTTTGACCAAAAAAAGACTCAGACAATATTAAGAAATTCTGCATTAGATAATATGAATGAAAATACTTTTATAAGAGTTCATTTTTCACTTGATTCAATTGTTGAAGAAACATACAAAAAAATTCATAGAGCTGGTTCTTCAGAAAATGTTATAAATAATATATTGCATTTTTTAAAAGAAAGGAAAAAATCAAATATTAAATATCCTAAAATAACTGTAGCAATTATTGTTATGAAAGAAAATCATAAAGAAGTAAAAGATTTTGTGAAATTCTGGGAAGATAAATTTAAAGAATTAGATAATGATTATTATATTACCTGGGATTGGCCTTATCTTGAAAAAGATGCAATTTACATAAGAAGGCTTGATAGTTTAGATCAGGAAGAATCAGAAAGACTTCATTATAATACTGTTTTGGAATTAGGTTTGCTTAATAATAATGAAGAAAATTCTGTTGATACAAAAGAAGTTGAAAATAGAGAAAACATTGAAGATATAGAAGATATAGAAAGTTCTGATGATAATTCATTTGATAGAATAATTAATACTGATTCAGTTTTTGTTAAAGATAATATGGATTATTTTGTAAGAAGACCTTGTCCGGCTTTGTGGAAAACTCCGATTGTTAACTGGAATGGTGAGGTTACAACATGCTGTTTTGATATTGATCTTCAAATGAAACTTGATAATGTTAATAATAAATCTTTAAGTGAAATATGGAATTCCGAGTTAATTGTAAAATGGCGTTTATTTCATTTAAGGGGAGAGTTTAATAAAATAAAAAGATGTTCATGTTGTCATAATATTAATTCTCCGGTTATGAAAAATTCTGAATTTATAGAGTATTTACTTAAACTTGGCAAAAAAGATGAAATTGAAAAAACACATTTTTTGAAATAGAGGGGAAAAACCGGGGTTTGGGAAACGGGAAAGAGTAAATAACAAAAAAATGTGGAATTTCGAATGTCGGATTAAGAAACCGTGAAGATACGGGGAATGTGAAAAGCAATGTTGAATTTGGAATTTCGAATGTTGAATTAAGAAAGAATTAAAAAGCTTTAAATCTACTTCGCCATCTAGCTACTTGGCTATTTCGCAGATTTTTAATTATTAATTCTTCTTTTATTAGTTGAAAAAAAATCTATTTCTAGTTAGAATATCAAAAAAGTTGCTGGAGTTTTTATGAGAGTATTAATTGATGAACAGAGTATAAAAAATAGAGTTGCAGAAGTTGCAAAACAGATTGATTCTGATTTTGTAAATAAAGATTTTATTTTTGTATGTATTTTAAAAGGTGCTTTTATGTTTACAGCTGAACTTGCAAAAAATATAAAATCAGAAAATGTTAGTTTTGAATTTATGGCAGTTTCAAGCTATGGTAATGAAAAAAGATCATCTGGAAAAATAAAGATTGTAAAAGATATTGATGTTGATGTTCAAGGTAAAAATATTGTTATAATTGAAGATATTGTTGATACTGGGCTTACAATGGAATTTCTTGTTGGATATTTTAAAAATAAAGGTGCGAATTGTATTAAAGTTTGTGCTTTGCTTGATAAGAAAGATTGTAGAAAAGTTGAAGCTCGTGTTGATTACTGCTGTTTTGATATTGAAGATAGATTTGTTATAGGCTATGGTCTTGATTATGCTCAGAAGTATAGAAATCTGCCTTATATAGCTGAATACACTGGAGGAATTGATGAATAATGTTGTTATAACACCAGTAGTTGTAGGTGTACTTGATGTAAATTGTTATATAATCTCAGATCTTGAGAATAAAATTGCTGTAGTAATTGATCCAGGTGATGAAGGAGAAGTTATACTTGGTGAAATTCAAGCTAAAGGTTGTACTTTAAAAGCTATTATAAATACTCATGGTCATATGGATCATATTGGTGCAAATGCATATCTTAAAGAAAAAACCAATGCTGATATATATATTCATGAGGCAGATTCCAAAATGCTTGTAGATGCCAAAGAAAATATGTCAATATATTCAGGTAAATCTGTAATATCTCCAAAAGCCGATCAATTTCTTGAGGACAAACAAGTTTTGACTTTTGGTAATATAAAATTAAAAGTTATTCATACTCCAGGACATACTCAGGGATGTGTGAGTTTAAGAATGGGATTATTTCTTTTTTCAGGAGATACACTTTTTAAAAAATCAATTGGAAGAACAGATTTTGTTCATGGAGATTATAATCAGATTTTGTCATCTATTAAAAAGAAACTTTTAACTTTAGACGGACAGATAAGTGTTTATCCAGGTCATGGTGAAGAAACTACTATAAGTTACGAAAAAAACAATAATCCATTTGTTTAATCTATAAAAAGAGGTAAAATAATGCGGATACTTACTATCAATCCAGGTTCCACCTCTACAAAAATAGGAATTTATTCAGAAGGAAATATTCAAAATGAATTTTCAATTGAACATTCAAGTGAACAAGTTTCAAAGTTCAAGCGTTCTATTGAACAAAAAGATATGAGAACAAAGATTATTAAGGATTTTTTAAAAGAAAAAGGTTATAAATCTTCGGACTTTGATGCTATTTCTGGACGAGGAGCTCCATTAAAACCCCTCGTGAGTGGAGTTTATAAAGTTAATGAAAAGATGATATATGACCTTAATAATGAGGTAAAAGCAGATCATCCTTCAATTCTTGGAGCAATTATAGCAAAAGAATTAGCTGATGAAGGTGGTATTAATGCTTATATTACAGATCCTGTTTCGGTTGATGAGTTTGATGATATTGCAAGAATATCTGGAATGCCTGAAAACCCTAGACTTTCTTTAGGACATACTCTTAATATCAAAGCTGTTGCAAGAAGACTTGAGAATGATGTTAACAAAAAATATGAAGATATGAATCTTATAATATGTCATCTTGGAGGTGGTATTTCTATATCAGCTCATAAAGATGGCAGAATGATAGATGTCAATAATGCTAATGATGATGGTCCTTTTTCTCCTGAAAGAGCTGGAGGATTACCGGCAGGTCAGCTTGTAAAATTATGTTTTTCAGGCAAATTTGAAACTGATAGAGATTTGAAAAACTATGTTAATAAAAAAGCTGGTTTAATTGCTTATCTTGGATCAAATAGTCTAAAAGATCTTATGAATAAAAGAAGTGATAAAAAAGTTGATCTTATTATTTCTGCAATGGTTTATCAGATTGCAAAGGAAATTGGAAAAATGGTAACTGTTCTTTGTGGAAAGGTTGATTACATTGTAATGACTGGTGGAATTGCTAATAATAAAATACTTATGGATGAAATAAATAATTATACTTCATTTATTGCAAATATGAAATTATACCCTGGTGAAGGAGAACTTCTTGCACTTGGTCAAGGTGTTGAGAGAGTTCTTCAGGGAAAACAAAAGGTGATTGAATATGTATAAAATTGCAGTTTATCCAGGTAGTTTTGATCCTGTCACTGAAGGTCATTTAGATATTTTAAAGAGAACTTCAAAAATGTTTTCAAAAGTTATAATGGCTGTTGTTGTTAATCAATCAAAAGATTCGCTTTTTACAATCGAGGAAAGACTTGATATTTTAAGAAAAAGTATAAATCTTGATAATGTGGAATTTGATAGTTTTGATGGACTTCTTGTTGATTATGTCAGGCAAAAAAAAGGTGATGTGATTATTAGAGGTTTGCGAGCTACAACAGATTTTGAATATGAATTTCAAATGGCTCATACTAATAAAAAACTTGCAGGTGATATTGAAACTATGTTTATTGCAGCTG
>JALOAF010000047.1 GCA_023228925.1 Candidatus Absconditabacterales bacterium
CCTTACCGAAATTGAATGATGTTCAAGAACTGATTCGTGACCAAGAGATATTATTTTTCTTACAAAGTCATAACAACTATTTTCCGTAATTCTGCCTTCAGATTTGTAACATGTCCTTCCTGCAAGTTCTATCTTTTTTAATATTTCTTCTGGATTTATTGGCTCCAAAAGAGAAATAAAGGGCTTAACAATCTTCATCTTCACCTCCTGTAGGAATTTTGTTAAATTCAACAATATCAGAAATCTCTCTCAATGTCAGTGACTTACCTTGGGGCAATCCCTAAGGCTTCAAACGAAGTTTAGTTATGAAACTCTTATTCGTTTAGGATATGCCACAATACCCTTTATCTGCTCAACAGAATTAAACTGTATTGCAGTTACTTTTGATTTTCTTGCTATATTGATAGCACCATTTTCGTCTGCGTTTATCAATACCCCATCTTTACTTCTAAACAACCCTCTTTTTACTCTTTTACCAACATACTTATCATGGTGTTTAATTTCTTCATTGTCAATTGCTGAACATTTAGAAGTATGTGATTCTTGTGTCTCTATATATCTTAATCCATACTCTTGACATTTAGATTCCAACATTGACATCAAATACCCAAAAGGAATTTGTACAAAATTCTGGTTGTTCCTTTTGCCCATGTTTGTTTCCTGCTTCCAACCTTTATTGTGTCCTACCACAATAGTTCCAATATTATTTTGAATACAGTAATCCAAAATATGTTTAGCTGTCTTTCTTATTACATCTTTAATACGATTATTTCTTTTTCTTTTTAATACAAATTGTTTCTTTGTGTAACTTTTGATATTTTGTTTGTCTTTAATACTTTGTAATCTTGAATTTTTTTTGTTCCAATAATAATTGATTGATTTAAGTTTTTTGCCATCCATAATGAACGCCCTGTTATTGTAAACATCGTAGCAAGTAGCAAGATTAGACAAACCAATATCAATACTTAGTATATTATTTTGATTAAGATTCAAATCCTGTTCTTTTACTTCATACACCACCTCCATTTTGAAAAATGTTGCTTTTTGTTGTGGGATAATTCTTATTTCTTGAACCGTTTCTTTTTCTATTTGTGTTAGAAAATCTAAAACAATATTTTTTAATCCAGTTTCTTTTTTTAATTGCCTTGAAATTCCTATATGAATTTTATCTTCTTTTATTTGAAAACCATTTTTGGGAATTATTAATTGAAAATATCCATTTTTAGAAAGATACCTTGGAATAGAAATTATACTTTGATATTTTCCTTTTTTCTTTGCTTTTAATAATCCAAAAAACGATTTAAAGCTTCTATCTACAACTTTAAGAGTTTGTTGTCCTATTACTGAGGGTAGGATTTGATAATTTTCATTAGTCTTGCAATAATGATAATTTTGTGGATATGGGAGAAAAGTTTTAGTTTCAAAAAAACTTTGACGAACACTATACAAACCAAAATTGTATAGACGAGCAGAATGCCAACACATCTTTTTTAAAAGACTATATTGCTCTTTACTCAATTGTCTTATTTGATTTGATTGTGTTTTGTACAATTTATTATCTCCATTTGTTAATATATTATCTATATAATACTAACATATTCAATATTTGTCAAATTATTTTTAAATTATTTTGCCAATTCATCCAGAGGTAAGCCTGCGGGGGTTTTCTTGGCGGTTCTCAATAACGAATCTATAGTTTTTTTAATTTTACTTCTGGATTTTTTTTCTTTAACATCAAATGCTGAAAAGAAAAGATTATTCCCTGAAAAAGAGTCTCTAACTGACATTAAAAATATTTCCAATTTTTTTATTTCAAAAAAGGAGTTTACATCTGATATTAAGCAGTTTTCTGGAATTGGTTCATAATCTATCCCGTTTTTTACAAGAAATTTTATTACCGCGAATCTATCCTGTTTTCCAAAAAAGATAAAAAATTTTGAGTTTTTTTTTATTTTAGAAAGTTCTTTAAAAAATACCGGATAGTCTTTTATCAAATTAAACGAAAGACCTATCCTCATTCCCTATCTCCTTTAAAATCATATTGCATACTATTTCTAAATCTTCTTCATTCTTTACTTCTGGGAATCTTGTTATTATTTTCGACAATCCATTTTCGGATGGATGGTTGTTCATTTGGACATAATCTCTAAGAGAGATTCCTAAGCTTAAACAAGTGTCCTGGAGACTTCTCGTTTTTAATATCATAGAAGAACAAAAAACATTGCTTATTTCTTCAAATTCATTATCAAATCTAATATCATCAATTAAAATTATTGCATTTTTTAGAACCGGTGACCCATCATAAATGTCTTTGAGGTTTCTAATAACTATTTTAACCCAGAAGGATGGATCAACAAATTTCCTAAAAATATTGGTTCCTACCTGCTGAAAGATATATCTCGGAATTGATTTCTCGGGGATATTGAAAAGCATAGTCTCTATTGCTTCTGTCATTTCTTTTATTTTGTCTGGATATACATAGAACTCATTTCTATCAACAAATTCAAAAAAGTGAAGAGTTATAACTTCTTTCTTATTCAGAAATTTATCTTCAAATTCTTTTTTCGTTATGTTTGAATTTTTTAAAATTCCAAATGTTTCAAAAACAAACATTTTCAGTGCATCAGCCATAGAAATTCTTAAAACCGGAAAACCCAGCGATTTCAAATAATTTTCAATATAGCAACAAGAAAAAGTTTTTCCAGAACCTATTTTTCCAACCACAGAATAAACTATCATATTCTTACGACCACCTTTTTGTGAATTTTTTCTATATCTGAGATTATTTTTCTTGCTTCCTTGTTTCTGTTATCGTAATGACAAAAAATTATTCTGGATGAAAAAATCAAATCATCCATTGTATCCATTTTATCAAAAATATCAATTGCTATATCTATCGCAAAAGGATCTTTTAAGCAGACGATTTCTTTAATTTCAATTCCATAAAACGAAAATGTCTTTTTTAAGGCACCCATTCTTTTTTCGTAATTCTTTTTTGCTTCGTCAAAATTCTTTCTAATGCTCCCGAAAACTATTATTCCAGCGTAAATTGTGCATTCCATTTTTTTCCCTCCGTAGTTCCATTTTATCAATTTTTTCAAATTTGTCAAGACTTTATTTCATTCTTTTTTTCTTCCAAAATTACCATTAAAAATTAATTCAGAGATACCCCTATTTCGAACAAAAACCCGTCTATTTTTAATTTTTATGACTTGAGTGAATATTTTATAACCCTAACCCCTAAAAATCATTTATAGGCGAAATTACACACCTCGTTTTCTTTTCTTTTATTTATAATTTTCTTTTCTTATAAGCTCTTAATAGTTATTTATTCGCTTATCTTATGTTATTCACTTCGTTCATAACATAATCTAAGCTCATAAACAACTATTAAGATCTTAACGAAAATAAAATTATTATATAAACAGTACAGTACTTAGATATATGTTTTCATAGTGTTATTACTCACTTCGTTCGTAATAACACTATTCAAACATAGTAACAAAGCCAAAAACAAAATCAAAAGCTTTAGTTAAACTCTCATCAACCTTTTAGAAACAAAAGCATGTCAAAGGATAAATCAAAAACATCTAATTATAACTCTCTGTCAAAAGCCAAATCAAACTTTCTGACATATTGATAAACACTCTCTGTAACGCTGACAAACACTTTCTGACATGTTTACAAACACTCTCCATGTGCCTCTTACGAGGCGGTCAAAGGAAGTTTTACCTTACCCTCTGTTATGTCAATCTTAAATTATGTTATCTTATGTGTAATGATGTTATCAACTTTTAAGAGCATAATCTAACTCTCAATGTTAGGGCTTGTGAAAAATTTCACAAACTTTTAGAAAATGTAGCGCGGACAGGGAATATATCATACTCCTTTGACCAAGCCGATAGGCGTAAAATTTTTATTTAAAATATGTTGACATAGGGTTATTTTTGTGTTAAAATGTCAATATGATACATGAAGAATTTTTAGAAAAACAAGATTATTGCAGGGATAAACTGGGTTTCTTTGGATTGGACAAGGAGATTAAAATTTTTAATTCAAGTAAAAAATCGGAGGAGTTAGTCCAATTTTTAACTTCGGGATTAACAGATTCCCAATTTAAGTGTTTTATACTCTTTTTAAAAAGGGACCCGATAGTGGAAAATGATAGGCTGGGTGTTTCCCTGTCTTCTTTTGTAACGATGGTTTTTAAGGTTTATGACAGAATAAAGATTTTAGAAAAGGGAGGAATGAGTGAGTTCTCAAAGGGAAATTGAAGAAAAATTTTTTAGAATTAAAGCTTTGACAAATTTGAAGGATAGAGATATTTTGGTAATTTTCTGCAAAAAATATAGAGGAATTTACCCTACTGAATTAGC
>JALOAF010000048.1 GCA_023228925.1 Candidatus Absconditabacterales bacterium
GGTATTATCTTTCCTTTTATTGCAAGAATATCACAAGCCATTTTAACAGCTTTTTCAAAATCTCCATTATTTATACCAGATAATGCAGCAAGAAAGAGATTACCAAAAGAATGTCCTGATAATTCTCCATGACTTTTAAATCTAAAATTAAAAAGCTTTGATAACAGATTTTCTTCTTTTGATAATGCTACAATACAGTTTCTAATATCTCCTGGTGGGATAATGTCTAATTCTCTTCTAAGTTTTCCTGAACTACCGCCATCATCTGCAACTGTAACAATAGCACTTATGTTTTCATGATTATAAGAAGCATAGTTTTTTATTCCTTTAAGTACAGTAGAAAGTCCTGTTCCACCTCCGACAAGAACTACTTTAGGATTTTTATAAAGTTCCAGTTCTTTTACAATTATATCTGGTTTATTTACAGGTCTTATTTTTTTAATATAAAACCAGATTGTAAGAAGTATTAGAAATGAAGATAAAGCTCCTATCCAAAAAATTCTTAAAAATTCATAATCATTATTTAGAAAAACTAAAAAAATACCAGAAAATAATCCCGCTAAAAATGCAATAAACGCATAGATTTTTATTCTATTAGACTTATTAGATTTTTCCATCTTCCTCCATTCCCCTTAAAGCATCTTCTGCCTGAGTTTTAAGATCAAAATCTGTAAAATCATTTATTATCTTTTCATAAGCTGTTTTAGCATTAACATACTGTTTAAGATATTTTTCATAAATATAAGCAATCCTAAACTGTGCTTTTGCAGCAAAATCACTGCCAAATTCCGGCACAAGGATTTCATACTGTTTAATTGCTTCTGTATAATCTCTATAATGCTCTTCAAATATCTTTGCTTTATAATAAAGCACTTCATAATAAGCTTCTGTAAATGAATATTCTGCTATATAAACATTTATTTTTTCCAATGCTTCACTGTACTGTTTAAGGTTTTCAGTATAAATTTTAATTATTTTTAAAGTGACAGTTGCTTTTTCTTCAGGATCAACAAGGCTTTCAACATAGTTTTCATAATTTTCAATAGCTTCATCATATTTTCGCTGTTTTATATAACAATCAGCGATTTTTTCCATTAAAGCTATATCTTTTTCACCATAATCTTTTGCTTTAATATAATTTAATAATGCATCATTGTATTTTTTAAATTTTTCAAAATATATATCACCAAGCTTGTAATGAAGTAAAGATAATCTGTAAGTATCATTAGTTTTAGAAATTTCAGTTTTTATTTCATCTATATTATCGGAAATATCCTGAAATCTATTGATTTCATTATAATCACCAGTTTTATCAAACAAATCAAGTTCCTGTTCAAATTCTTTTCCAACAATACCTTCTTCAAGTATTTTTTCAATTCTTGTTAATGCTTTTGCAGTATAAACTTCTTCGTCTGGAAAATATCTTAAAAGTCTTTCAAAAGAATATACTGCTTTATCTTCATCTCTTTCTTTCATAGCAATAAGACCTATTTTATATTGAAGTTCTGGTGACAACTCGGAAGATATATCATTTATTACAAATTCTCTATAAAATTCAACTGCTTTTTTATAATCTCTTTTTTCTTCATATAGTTTTCCCAGTTCAGGTATAACTTCAAAATAACCTTTTTCAAGTAATTTATTACCTATATCTATCGCTTTATCTTTTTTATTTTTTTTAATATTTTCTTTAAATAATTCCATTGTGATATTTGTTTCTTCTGTATCTTTTTTTAAATCAGGGACAACAATTTCAACTGTATCTTCTGTAAATGTCATAAGTTCTTTTTCAATTTTTTTTAATTCTTCAGCTTTTACTTTTATATCTTCTGAAACATCAAGTTCTTTTGTATCTTTATTATTATCTATATAAATCAAATATTGTTTTGCAAGTAAAAATTCATTTTTTTTATCAAGGGCAGCATTATTAATATTGTAAATATTTCTTTGAATATTAAGTTCTTCAATTTTATGTTTTACATCAATTCCAGTTATTCTGTTTAAAACCAGACTATAATTAATAGCCTCGTCAAAAAGACCGAGCTTTGCAGCCATTCTAATAATCTCCTCAATATTTTCTCCTGAAGAAGTATCACTTGTATTAAGATTATTTTTTTTATTAATTAATCCTCTATATATATTTACAACATTTATAACCTTATTATTGGCATATTCTGAAAACTCTGAATAATAAAAATCCAGCAATTCATAATCCAGTGTTTTTATATAATAATCAAAAACTTTTGCAATAAAATCATTGTATTTTTTAAGAAAACTTAATATTTCAGAACTATTGCCTGATTCAAGTAAAATATCAATATATTTATCTTTTAAAAAAATATTATCTTTATCTAATTCTATTAAAGTAAATATAAATTCTTTTGAAAAAACTGAAAAATCAATTTTTTCAATATATTCAATATTCACAGGAGCTATTGTCCCATATATATCAAGTATTCTTACAGTATCATAATTTGCAAAAATGTATTCTAATAGTTTTTCTCTGTTTTTTAAATTAGAAAGTTTATCTTTAAATCTATCTTTAACTATACCGAATATATCAACTGCATCATTGTATTTTTCTTTTTCAAGAACACAATCCCAACAAATTGAAAAAACTTCAAAACTATCTTTAAACTCTCCAATTATATCATAATAATTATCAGCAATCTTTTGTTTAAAATCATTATCACGAAAATATCTATATTTTTGAGATATAGTTTTAAGTTTTCCAAGTTCTTTAATTACTTTATCTGTTTTTTCAAGTTCTCGTAATTTATTACCAAGATCAGTTATATATTGGTTATTAAAAAGTTCTTTTTTTATTATAAACGAATCTATAAAATCTTTATCCTTGCTTATTATCTTTTCTAAATCTTTTTTTTCAATTTCTCCAAGTTGTACTGCGATATTTATTTTTTCTTTTAAAACAGCAATTTCTTTATATGATGGATCTATTTCATTATAATAATTTTCACATAATTCATAAGCTTCTTTTAAATATCCTTTAAGAGCAAAAAATTCAACAGCTTTGACATAAAAATCACTAATTATCTTATCTTTATCATCTTTTTTATCAATTGCATATTTTCTAACATACTCTCTGATCTTTACATAAAAAAACTTTACAACTTTTTCAATATCTCCAACTTTTTCAATTGAAGCTTCAGCAAGAGCTACTATTGCAATGTTTCTCAATTCAGGAAAATCTATTTCAGAAGAATACTGTATAAGTTTTTCTGACATTTCAATCTGCAAATCATAATCTTCAATTTGTCTTGTTAAATTAAAATAAGATAATATCTGACCTGGCAATAATTTTTTTAATAATTCTTTTTTTCTTTTTTCTTCTTCATTAAGAAAATCATTACCTGATTTTTTAAGTTCATTATCAAATGCAATTATTTCAGAGGTTGATATAACTTTATCTTCTAAAATTGTATCTTCTATGTAATTTATCTCTTCAGAATCATTATCTTCTATATAAATTATTTCTTCTGAATCTAAATCAATATCTTCCTCTAAATTTGTTTTATCTTTATGCTGTTCTTCTTTTGAATTAAATCGGCTTTTTCTTCTACCATAATTACTTGAAATCTCAACTTTTTTAGGAATGTTTGTATTTGATTTTTTAGCAGAAACATCAGTTTTAAGTTTTAATATTGAATCATTTATATCTCTTTTCAATTCATCAATAGAAACTTTAATATTGTTTTTTTCATATCGATTTGAAGCTTGTTCAAATATTTTATTATTGTCTGAAAAATTAAATAATATAAATTTGATAATATCTTTAGCCTGACCAGGTCTACCAATATTTTCAAGAAGTTCTGAATATTTAAGAAATACTTTTCCAGTTATATCAGTATTGCCATGTTCTTCCCATAATTTAACAGCAAATTTTTTAAGTGATATTTCATCACCTTTTAGATTATATATTTCAGCAATATTCCATACTGCCGATTCAAAAAACTCATTTTCAGAACCAATAATCATTTTTTGGAAAATTTTTTCAGCCTCATCATATAAAGAACTTTTTATAAAAACTTGTCCCTTTATAAAATCTATTTCAGGAGTTGTCTTTTTTGCTGAATCAATAACTTTAAGTACTTTTTCATAATTATGATAATAATAATAAAGAATTCTGGCTTTATAATATGTCTTTTTTAATACTGGTAGAAGTTCTGCCATTTCAATAGCTTTCTCATACTCCCCTAAACTCTCAAGATCAACAACTCTTCTTTCAATCTTTTTAGTATCAACTTTAATCTTAAATCTTTCAATCGTTGATAAAACACGCTTTTTAGTATAGGAATGAATAGCATAATCTAAAAATTCACGACTTTTAACAATATAAAATAAAGCATC
>JALOAF010000049.1 GCA_023228925.1 Candidatus Absconditabacterales bacterium
TGATTTTTAATTTCAACTCTCAAAGTAATCCAAATCAAAAAAGAAACAATTCTAAATAAATTCGCAAGAAAAAAATCTCTCATTATGTTTTGACTCCTTCCTCTAAAAAGTAAAATTGTGCATTATAAATTTGTCTATATTCACCGCCAATTTCCATAAGTTTTTCATGATTACCTGATTGAACAATATTACCATTATCAATAACACATATTGTATCTGCTTTTCTAATTGTTGAAAGTCTATGAGCAATTACAAATGTAGTTCTATCTTTCATGAGATATTCCAAAGCGTCTTGAACCAAAGATTCTGATTCTGAATCAAGTGCTGATGTAGCTTCATCAAGTATAAGTATTTTTGCATCTCTAAGAAGAGCTCTAGCAATAGCAATTCTCTGTCTTTGACCACCCGAAAGCATAGCTCCTCTCTCCCCAACTGGAGTTTCATAACCTTCTCTAAAATCAGTTATAAAATCATGTGCATTAGCCATTTTAGCAGCATGTACAATTTCTTCAAAACTAGCTTCAGGATTACCATAAGATATATTTTCAGCAATTGAACCTGAAAACAGTATTGTATCTTGTGGAACAACAGAAATATGTCTTCTAAGATCTTTAAGCTTACAATTATTTATATTCATACCATCAATAAGAATACTTCCATTATTTACATTGTAAAATCTTGGAATAAGACTTATTATTGTAGATTTTCCAGCACCTGAAGGACCAACAAAAGCTATTATTTTACCAGCATCCACTTTTAAATTAATATTTTTAAGAACATCTGATTTTCCATCATAACTAAAAGTTACATTGTTAAATTCTACATCTCCTTTTATATAAGAAACAGGAATTAAATCTTTATCATTTTCGTCCTGCTCAGTTTCTTCATCCATTATTTCAAATATTCTCTCAGCAGCAGCAATTGACTGTTGAAAAACTGAATTTACATTTGTAAGTCTTTTTATTGGCGAAAGAGTCATTCCAGCAGCAGCAAGAAATCCAACAAGTTCACCACTAGAAAGTTGACCATTTATTACAAGCATTCCACCATAAAACATAACAATTGAAATACCAATTGTATTCATAAATTCAACAATAGGCAAAACAGTAGCCTGAAGCTTTACACCTTTCATCTGAGAACGAAGAGATTCTTCATCTTTTTTTGAAAATTTGTCAATTTCCTCATCTTCCATTGTAAAAGCTCTTGTTATATGAACACCAGAAATTGCTTCATGAAGTATTGCTGTAACATCTGCAAGTTTTTCTTGCATATCATGACCAACTCGTCTTATTTTTTTTGAAAACTTTGCAACAATAGCTCCAATAAAAGGAAGAACTACAAAAACAAGCAAAGTCAATTTCCAATGAAGGTAAAAAATATATCCAAATAAAAAAATAAGCGTAATAAAATCAGTAATTATATCAGTACAACCTTTAACCATAGCTCTAACTACATTTACATCATTTGTAAGTTTTGAAATAAGCGAACCTGTATTTTTTTTTGCAAAAAAAGACAAACTTACCTTTTGAAGATGTGAAAAAACATCATACCTTATATTAATAACCATTTTTTGACCAATATAAGCCATAAAATAATTTTGCAAAAAGAAAAACACACCCTTTATCAGTAGCAATATAGGCAATCCAATACATATTAACCTAAGATAAAAAACACTTTTCATAGCAAGTACATCATCAAGAAGTTTCTGTACAATATATGCAGGTGCAGCATTCACACCAGCAACTATTATTGAAGCAAACAATGAAAAAAATATTTTCATTTTATAAACAAAAATATAATCAAAAATTTTATTAATTGTCGTTTTTTTATTCAATTTTACTCCAAAATCTTAGCAGAAATATTTTCTAAAATATTCTCTTTATAGATTTTCTGTACAAGCTGATCAAGCTCTTCTTTAATCCTCTGATATTTAGCAGTATCGCTCATAACTTCAAAAATAAAATTTGCAATTTTTTCAGCTTTAAAATCTTTTTGTAAAAATTCAGGAACAACCTCATAACCAGCGACAATATTAGGTAATCCAGCAAATTTTACATTTAAAATAGATTTTGCAATAAGAAATGTAATAGGATTAACTTTATAAACTATAGCCATAGGAAGATTTGATATTGCAGCTTCAAGCGTTGCAGTTCCAGAGCAAACAACTGCAAACTTAGCAAATTTATACCAACAATAAGGATTTTTATCTTTAATATAAAGTGGAAATTTAAAACTTGCAGGATCAATATTAAAATATACATCCAAAGCTTTTATTAAAACAAATTTAAGAGAATTATCTTTTTCATAAAGTAATTCTGCTGTCTTTAATATTTCATCAATATGCTTTGCAACTTCCTGACTCCTTGAACCTGGTAACAAAAGAATAACTTTATCATCTTTTGTTATTTCAGGATTTTCAGCTAAAAATAAATCCATCTTTTTTTCATATTTAACTATTTCAACAAGAGGATTTCCAAAAAAATATGATTCCATACCATTTTCTTCAAATATTTTTTGTTCAAAATCAAATAAAGTTATGACTTTATCGCATATTTTTTTCATTTTAGTTATTCTTCTAATTGATTTTGATACCCAAACTTTAGGTGGAATATAATATATAACCTCTATACCAAGTTCTTTAGCTATTTTACCAATTCTAAAATTCATACCCGAAGCATCCATAAGTATAACTTTATCAGGACGATTAGTAATAAGATATTTTTTAATATGTTCAAGAAGTTTTTTATATTTCATAATTATCTTAAATTTAAATACCTCAAGAAATCCCATTTCAGAAAGATTTGAAATGTCCTCAATAAGGTTTACATTATATTTAAGAATATTTTTACCACCAATACAATCAATTACAACTGAAGGATTTATAGCTTTTATCTTTCCAATAACATGCTCTGCATGAAGGGAGCCTGAAAGTTCACCAGTAGCAAAAAATAATCTTGAAATCTTTCTACCAGTAAATTTAACCATTATCACAATATTATTTTCATCAGCTCTTCTTGCAAATTCATCCATATCAAGAACAATAGTACTAGAATCTAATACCAAAGCACTTACTCTTTCTTTTATAAGAATATCCAAAGTTGTAAGACCAACAACCGGAATATCAAATCTCATATTTTGTTTAGGTCTTGAAACTTTAGCAACAACAACACCACCATTACCAAGTTTTGAACCTCTTGGAATAGCTTGATCAGTACCTTCTATTGCTTCAACAGCAAGCACAATCTGTTCTTTTACAACAACTACCTGACCAACATCCATATCAGAAAGTCGTTTTGCCATAGTAAAACCAAAATTTATATCTTCCATCTCTCTTTCATTAGGTCTTCTTTTAGTAAGAAACCCTGTAGGAGGTAAAAAATTAACTAAAAACTCACTAGGATCTATAAAAACAAGACCATCTCTTAAAAATTCACGAGCAATACCAGAAAGTAGAACTTCATCATTTTTTTCATCAACACTTTTAAGCATTTCAATAAGTCTTGCATCAAAATCATTCTTTGTATATAAAGCTGTTTTCATTACTTTGCCAAGCATAATAAGACTTTTAGCATTTTCTTTTTTAAAAAAATCTATCATGGCTTGCAATTCACCAAATCTTACCCAAAATATCTTATCTACAAACTTCTCAAGTTCAGGGTCAGCTGCTCCCTTAATTCCAATAGCGATTATTTCATAACCTTTTTTTTTTATTTCTTTAGATAAAAGAATCGGGAATCTCCCACTCCCAGCTATAAGACCGATTTTATTCAACATCTCCCCCTGTATCAACATCCTCGTATGATATAGTAAATTTATCTATATTATCTTTTAAATAATCTGAAGTAAATTCTCGAAATTCATTGTTTTCAAATTTTACAGTAAAAGTATTTTTCATTGCATTATTATTAGTAACTTTACCTTTTTTTTCTTCAATTACAACAGTAGCACCAACAGGAAGAAGTTTAGCTTTAATTCCTGAATAAAAATCCTGTTCATATTTAAGACAGCACATAAGTCTGCCACAAATACCTGAAATTTTAGAAGGATTCAGCATTATTTCTTGATCCTTTGCCATTTTCATAGAAATTGACTCAAAATCATAGAGAAATTTTTTACAACAAGTAACTCTACCACAAGGTCCAAGACCACCTCTTATCTTAGCTTCATCTCTAATCCCAACCTGTCTCATCTCGATTCTTGTCTTATAAACAGAAGCAAGATCTCTTACAAGTTTTCTAAAATCAACTTTATTTTCTGCATAATAATAAAACATAATCCTTGTTTTATCCAGCATATAATAAACTTCAATA
>JALOAF010000050.1 GCA_023228925.1 Candidatus Absconditabacterales bacterium
TAATATGCTCAAGCTCAATCCAATTCCTGTAAATAGCTACCATAGTTTCAGTCATATCCAATAGTCTTGGTTTATAAACTTCGTGATTATTGGTTTTTCCGTTGAATAAAACGAAAGGAATCTCGTTAAACGGTTTCCCGTTTGCAAGCGGTATGGATTCAGAAATAAGTCGCCACCCGCCATTATTCTTAATGTTTTCCGGGTCTTTTTCTTCAATATAAAATCTATGTTCATAAACTCTGTCTTTGTTTATAAAAAGCACTCGTCTTGCTTCAACCTCTTGATAACTTGCGTCGATATTATAATAAAATTCGGAGTCTGGCGTATATGTTTCGATAAGCTCGATTTTAATGATTTTCCCCTCATTATTTGTAACCACTTCTGCAATATCAAGACAATCATAAAATCTGAAAAAAGCTCTATCTCCTGAATCCTCAAGCTCTTTTTTGTTTCTGTATTTTTCGTTCTTGCCTTTCCAATCAACTAAGATTCCGCACCGGGTTACTGAATTAAGGTTATCCACAACCTTTGCTGTCATTTCAGCAAGAGAAACATTTGCTAAATCTACATTATTTTTAAAATCGTTTAAAAACTCTAAATTTTCCGGGATTCTTGGCTCTTGTTGAAATATCCTGCCGTTTGCTTCATTTAAAGCTGTCGAAGTAAATTCTGGTAAATAACCTCTCTCGACGTATTTTGTGGCATCAGGAGAGTTTTTATCTATTCCTTTCGGCAAAACGACATAATCGTTTTTAATTGCATTTTTTTTAACTGAATTAATCCCCTTTACGAAGTCTTTAATCTTTATCCATTGTGATTTATACTCTCTATAATTTTTATCAACTCCACCAATCATTGAATCCCTCCTGAAAAGATTTTAATAATTAAATTTTAAGTTAAAATTAAAAAAAAAGCAAATACGCCGTCGGGTGATTTTTGCCCGACAATGTTTTTTTCTGTTTCTGTTACTGTTTCTGTTTCTGTTTCTGTTTCTGTTACTGTTTCTGTTACTGTTTCTGGTTTCGGTAAGGGTTTGTCAAAGGGTTTCGGTAAGGGTTTCAGAAACAGTTTGTTTAAGTGTTTTTCTAAAGATTCTTTATATTGAGGCGGTATGTATGTTTCGATAACACTTTTAAATTGATTCAATAAACGATTTTTAGGTATTTCATATAACCGTTTTATTAAAGATTTTAACTGATTCGGATTTTGTATTTTATTATATTTCAAAAAATTTAAAATCAATACAACCGAAGCGATTTCATCATAAAGTATAAATCCCATTTTTGATAAAATTTCTAAAGATTTATCAACTTTTTCTCTGTCATACCCTAAATCCGCCTGTATATATTTTTTTGGTATTCTGTAATAACCTGCCATATTCGAATGCGGACTTGAAATTAAATACAAAAAGAGGAAAGCCGAATCAGTATCAAGCGTTTCTATTTTTTCATCGTGCCAGAATCTATTTGCTAATCTGGTATATCTTACATCTTCTATCATTTGACCGCTCCCCCTCTCTTAATTATTTTTACTAACAAAATCTTTTAAATCGGCTTCTGTTATTCTTATACTGTGTTTCAATTTTACAGAATTTAACTCTCCTGATTTTATCCAGTTCCTTACGGTCTGAACAGTAACTTTTAAAGCTTCTGCAACCTCTTGGATTGTAAAATATTTATCCATTTTTACCTCCTTTTTTATGTCTATTTATGCTAACTATAATTATTTTATACTCTTTTGTCAACAAAAATATTTTACCTCTGCAAAAGTGAGTTTTTCAATTTCTTCAACTGCTTTTTTAAAATTAAGATTTCCTGTAGATGTATGAATCAAATAAATTTCATCGGTTTTGCTTAAATCTGCTTTCTTTAAATAACTTAATAAGTTATCTAAAGAAAAATGACTTTTTAATATTCTTCTCTTCATAGCTTCCGGTACTAAGTCTTTTTCGATATTTTTATTCAACGTATCAATATCATAATTACACTCTAATAGATAATATTTCACTCCCGGAAAAAGATATTTGATGTAATATGTATCTGTTGCAAATAGTAGCTTTTCGCCTGTTACATTAGATTTTAATAAAAATCCTAACGGCTCTGCACAATCGTGTTGCACGTTGAAAGGTAAAACGTCAAAAGTGCCTATTTTAAAGGCTTTTTTACTCTTTATCACATTTACGCTTTTTAAGGGTATTTTTAGAGCTTTTAACGTTCCGGCAGATGTATATATACCGTAACCCTTAAAAATCATTTTTTGGCACTCTTTTGCGTGGTCTTTATGCTCGTGCGAAACTAATACCCCCGATATTTTTTTTTCTTTTATATGAGGGATTATTTTTTCGTACGAAATTCCGCACTCGATAACGACGGCAGTTACGCCGTCGCCTATCAAGTAGCAGTTACCAGCACTGCTTGAAGCTATTATTTTTATTAAAATCCTGGTTCGTCTTGACATTCATCTTCCTTTTTTTCTTCTTTTTCTTTTTTAGCTTTGTTTTTTTCCTGTATTTCTTTAGCGATATTTGAAAGTTTATCCTCTTTTGGTTCTTCAATGTCAAGTTCTTCTGTTGCTTGTGTTTCTGTTACTTCTTCTTCAAGTTCTGCTTCAACCTCTCTTTCAACTTCTCTATATTCTTTATTCTCAACTTGACAATATGTATCAATAACTAAATCTGTATCAGAAGAAGATTTTAAAAACATTTTGCAAGTTCTTCTTATTATTGTTTTCTTTGCCATTTCCTCAATAAATTTACCGTGTGTGCTTTCTTTTTTTAATTTTCCTTTTTCATCAAACGGGCTGAATTTTGCCTGACCCCACGATTGATAAATTTGTTTAATCGTCATATAATCAGAATAAATAGATCCATCATCGAGAGTTATTACACAATAAGCCCCTATAGGGTCGTTGTCTTTGTTTTCAAGCTTTGTTGCGTGCTTGAAAGTCTGATTACCGTATTTGTCAATTTCGATTGTAAATTCATCATCTTTAAAAATTACATTCGCGTTAATACTTTTTAAGTTAGTGATTCTTTTTAAAATAGCGACTTCACCCAAATATGAAGTTTGCAACTGCAATTCACCCGCATAAGGTATGAAATAACATTGTTGTTTTGCAGGATTTAAACCGAGAACGCACATCTGTTTTAATGCATTCGCGACACTTTCTTTAGTAGATTTTTCGATTAGATTTTTACCGGTTTTGTCTTTTGTAGAAATAAGTTGATAAAATGCGCTTTCTAAAGCGTTACCGACAACATAATTTTTAGGCAATGTAAACCTTTTTTCTTCTACGAGTCCAGTTATAGTTTTCTGAACAGCGTTTACATAATTTTTTTGTCTTTCCGCGTTTGTTAATTCTTTACTCATTTTGTTACCTCCTGTTTTTAAATTAGTTCTATTGAAAATCCACATTTATATAAAACGTGGATAATTCCAGAATGAATTAATGCTTTTATAATGTTTTTTGGAAGTTTAACGCTCAAAGATAATACTGAATTATAGATTATTATTTTCATAAACACTCCGTTTTTTATTTTTATTTTACCTAATTTTACCTATTTGTCAAGTGATTCTTGATAAAAATTATATTCTTTTATAATTCCTTCCAACGTTTCTTTTTGCTCTAATGCAAACCCAACTGCAAAAGAACGCATTTTTATTGTTTTGAATATTTCTTTTAATAAGCCTAAAAAACGATATTTAATTATCTCAGCAAGACAAACTAAACTTGCCTTATCTTTTAAATATTGCTCGTATTTTTCAATCACTTCGTCCTCCCGGTCTGCCAACTTTGATATTTTTTTTAATCAACTCAAACTGCTCTTCAGAATACACTGCACAGCGTTTTTCTGTATCAAAATCTGTCGGCTGGATATTCCTTTTTTTTATTCTATTCCTTACTGCTTCTACAGTAATATTTAGCATTTCTGCGATTTCTTTTACTGAATACATTGCTCCTCCTTAATCAAAAAATCCTCTTAATTGTTTGTTTGTAAATTCTGTTAAATCTAATATATTTTTTCTTTCCGAAGTTTGAAGATTGCCACCCTCTTTTATTACATAAAAGTTTACTTCGGGATACTCAAATTTATTTGCTTTTCTTTTATACGCGATTAAATCCCCTAAAGATATTGCGTAAAAATAATTTCCGCACCACCTTTCAGGATTATATCTTTCGGCAACCA
>JALOAF010000051.1 GCA_023228925.1 Candidatus Absconditabacterales bacterium
AAAATAATAATCAACATGGTAAAGAGTAATATCTTTTCTATAATCTTTTTTTGGCAATAAAATAAAGCTTTTCTTCAAACATATTCTATGTTTTATATTATTAAAGACACAGGAGAAACAGCTTCTGTTTTTTGGATTTTTCAAACATTCTTCTTCATGTTTTTTCATTCTTCTCTTGCTTCTCAATATTTTTCTGCAATGATCACACTGAAAATACACTTTTTCTTTCATTTTTTACCCTTCCTTTTATTTTTTGGAACAACTTTATTTACAGTATTTTTTATTGCTGAAAGAAACTGGGCTGCTGCTCCATAATGAGAATTTTGAATATGTTCTTCAAACTCATTTTTGTTATTTCCGAAGTCTTTTTTGCAAATAGGACATTTAAACCCCATATATTGCTTCTCCTTTTATTATTTATTTCAATTTTATCATAATTATTTTTATTGTCAAGGTCAGAGGTATAGTGAAACTTGTTCTTCAGAAATTTCTTTTTTATCATCAAAAATCCCTGCTGATGAAATATTTATTTTACACAAGGAACTTACATATTGTTTTCTGGAACAAAAAATTTCAGAAGACATTCTACTTATAATTTTTTCTTTTAGATCTTTATATTCAGATTGCTTTTTTGCTATTTTTATAACTTTGATTTTTTCTTTAAATGTTGTTTTTCCGTTAAAATCACAGGTTAAAATCCCATAACTGGAAAATCTTTTGTCCGAAGAAAATATTTTCTTTGTATATTCTTTTAATTCTTCTGGAACACAAACATAAAAATACATATTTTTATATATATCACATCCCTCAGAGTGTTTTAAAATTTTAAAAGAAGAATAACACTTTTTATTAACAAATTCCGCATTAAAATCTGATTTTGAAACTTTTATTTCTACTTCATATTGTTTTTTTGATTTTTCATTTTCCGCAAAAATATCTGCATTTCCTTTCCCAAATTCACTGCAAATATATTTACATTGTTTTGAGATTCTAAAATAATAAAATAAACACATTTTTATGAATTCTGTTTTTTGTTTGTTTGTCATTGACTATCCTTTTCTTTATTTTTTTATTATATTTCCTCTATTTCATTACAGGGAATTAACTCCTTCTTTTCGCGAGCTTTAATCCTGATTTCAAAATCTTCTGTATTTAATATAACTTCATCTTTAGTTGTTTCTATGTCTTTTAGATTGTGTTTTATTTGTATGATTAAATAGGTTAAAAATTTAATCTTTGCAAATTTCATAATTTCAGCCCCCTTCCTTTTGAAAAATATAACCCTTCATTTTGTATTTAAAAATCAGTATATCTGCCCTGTAAACCAATGAAGAATACCAGTTGAGCCGACTATCAGTTAATATTTGATTGAGCAATTGAACCTCTTTCATTCTTGATTTAATATATTTTTGGTCAGATTCACTTTTTTCAACAAGAAAGTGGTTATCAACATACCATTCAAGCTCTCCTATCATTTTAATCGCTCTTTCAAGTATTTCCATATTTCCTCCTTAAAAATTATCGTAAAAATTTTCGTCTTGAGTAACAATAGACATAACTCCTAAAAGCCAGACAATAAATATTACTATAATAGATGCCAAAAATAATAATAGGTATTTTTCGGGTAATATTGATACAAGAGAGATAATACATGCGATTATTAAAGTCATTTTCAGTCCCATAATTAATGGTTTCAAAAACAGTGTTTTTATTTTGAGCATCTCAATCCTCCATTTTTTTTACAATTTCTTCAAATACTTTTTCAAGATCTTTGAGCAATACTTCTTTGCTAAAAAATATTTTGGTTATTCCATTTTCTTCCACAAGGATTTTCTCTAAACTATCTTTTTTGAAATAATAGTAAAAATTATAAGCCTTATTATTTTTCTCTTCGCATATTAATTCACAAACAATATGTTCTTCTTCTTTGTAGTAGGAAATTCTTTTGTAGCCTTCTATATTGATATTATCCAGTAAATTATAAATAGTAAGCTTACTGTTATGCAAAACATCTTGAAGTGTTTTAAAATAATTTTCTGTGGGTTCATTTTTTAAATCTTCAATTTCTTTTCTCATTTGTTGAAATACAGGGGATTCTAACATGATTTTTCCTTTAATTTTTTATTTTTTTTACATTCTTGGCATTTGAATACATATTTTCCAGAATAAGGAGAACCTATGTATCTTCCTGTTTCTGATATTGGTTTTAATCCATAACAATCTGAAGCATACGTAATAAAACTTTCTGTATTTACACAGATAAATTCTCCTGGAGACAGTATGTGTTTACTCTTTAGTATTAAAAACCTATTTTCTAAATCTTTAGGTAAGTTTTTAGTTAATTCTCTGGTTTCTAAACTGAAGAAGCATCTTTCGTCAAAGGAAATTGGGTCTTTGCATACTCCTTCAACAATTCTTTCTTGAAACATTATTTTATTATTCATATTTCCCCCTTTGATTCACTTAATATAATAATATTTTTTGGATCAAATAACATAATTCTACTCCTCCTTTTTATTAAAAACTTACCACCAGAATTTATGAGCTTTTTATTGTGGGTTTTCTATAATAGATTCTAAATATTTTACAGCATCACCTACTGTTTTTATTTTTTCAAAATCTTCATCTGGAATTACTATATTATATTTTTCTTCAAGAATCCATGAAATTTCAACTGCGTCAAGAGAATCTATTCCCAAATCCTCTGTAAATGAAGCTTCCTCTGTGATAGCATTCTTGTCAACTAAACATGTTTCAAAAATAATCTCTTTTAGTTCTTCAAAAATAGACATTTTAAGACCTCCTTATTTTAAATAAATCATAATAATCATAAACATCAATCTGACATTTATCATACTTTCTCATTTTTTCTGTCATTAAAACTGGATTCTGGAACTTGTAATGAAAAAGATAACCTATTTTGAAATTGTTAAATCTTTCTGAAAAAATTCTGTAATTACCAGTATCAAATGCTTCTTCCAGTAATACCTCAAATAGATCCGCATCTTTTTCGGGAATTAAGTATTGTTTTCCATCTCCATCTGTTCTGAAAACAAAGTATTCTTTGTCCATCCCTTTATCTCCTTTGTTAAAAATCGTATGTTATCAGATTATCACAAAAAAGAAATCGCTGTCAAGGTCGGTGGTCCAAAGAACAGGGAAGTTGTAAAAAGTGAGAAAGAGAAAGGGGTTATGGATAGGTTAGTGGTAAATGGTATGCGGTCTGGGAGATAAATAAGGAATAGGGGATGGAAAGAAAAGAGTTAGGAAGATTGCCGGGGATAGAGGGAATGGGAAGTCCGAGGGTAAACTTCCTTTGACTTTTTGAGAAGAGTTGGAATTTAATGGCTTGGAGTAAGAAAAAGAGAAATAAAGTTAGGTAGAAGAAGGGAAATAAAACATATCGTTCGGGAGAAAGGATATTTTCCTTTGATTTCTTTTAAATGAGGAGGGAGAAAGAATTGTATTATTGAAATATAAGGCTGGGGAACTTGGATTCAGACGATTTGTTTGGAATAGAGGTCGGGAAGAGAAAGGGGACTGGAGATAATTTCCTTTGAAGGCTTAAAATGAGCTGTAAATCACTTTTATTGGTGAGGTAAAGGTGAGGTAAGGTAGGGTGGAAAAGGTGGAAAATTGGCTGGAGTGTGTGGGGGAGGGGCTATCCCCCTGTGTATTTTTTCATACAAATTTGCAAAAAATTGAAACTCCCCCGGGGTCTTCCTAAACTGTTTTGTATTTGGTTCTAATAGCGGATTTCAAGACTTCTACCAGTTACAAAATTGTATAAAGTGTTTATTTTAAACGGTTTGCGGACGATTTTAAAATTAAACAATTTAAAACACTATCGAAAGCCTTTATTTAAGCCAAATTATATACTACTGAATAGGTATAAGTTAACATAATATAAGTTATCGGAAGTTGACTTTTGGCTCTGAGAGCCGTTTCAAAAGGTTTCATAAACTGTTTGGGTTAAGCTTATCAATTTTCAAATTAGTATAAAATCGACTGTGGAATTTTTCCACACTGCCTTCAAAGTGTGTCTGGGAGCGGTATTCCACTGCGTATTTTTACCCACACTCTCCAAACCCGCTCTACCACCA
>JALOAF010000052.1 GCA_023228925.1 Candidatus Absconditabacterales bacterium
TTTGACCATAATTATCATCTTTTAACTACCTAAAATTCTTTATTACTCTTGATTTTCCTTATAATAGGACTTTGATGTAAAGAGGGGGTCGGGGGGAGATTTTCACACAGCATTGTCATTCTGAGCAGAGCGAAGAATCCATTAGTAGACTCATTGTTGTTCTAAACAACACACTTTCTGTTAATGGATATTTCGCCCTAGGGGCTCAATATGACACATTAGTGTCATTTCGAAGTGCTCTATCTTGCGAGGAATCTTACTTTAGATCTCTCGCAATAATATTCACTCGAGATGACAAAAAAGCAACAATAATATTTCTATCTCTACATTTCTTCTGAAGCATCAATACCAAGTATTGATAGTCAATTTTTCAACACTTGCCTTACTGCAAACACCAAAGCTAAAGCAGAATCAGAGTCAGTTATTTTTTTACTAGTATTATTGTAATAAGAGTTAAACAATTTCGAAAGATCCAACAAATACCTAGCAACATAATTTGGTTTGTATTCTTCTGCAGACTTGAAAATATAATCACTAAGCTGTGCTAAATGAATCAAAATATTTTTTTCATTTTCTTCATTTAAATCAGATCAATCAAATTGAGATAAATCCAAATTTCATTTCTTGAGCAAACTAGAAGCTCTTGCATGAGTATATTGCAAATAAGGTCCAGTTTCTCATTCAAAGGATAAAGCTTGACTAGGATCAAATAATATTTTTTTGGAAGCATCAGGCAATAGCATATCAAACTTCATCGCAGAAAAAGCTACTTGTCTAGCTATTTTATCTTTTTTTTCTTGATCAAAATCTCTAGTCTTCAAAATTTTTTGAGCTTCAAACAAAAGTTGATCACGAAGTTCTGTATACAAAATCACATTTCCAGCACGAGACGACATTTTGCCATCTTTTAAATCTACTAATCAATAAGAAACATGTTTTAATTGATCATGAGGAAATCACATCAATTCCAAAGTCTTAAATAATTGATTAAAATGATATTCTTGCTCTGAACCAACAATATAAATTGATTTTAAATATTTTGGAAAATCTTCTTTTTTTAAATAAGCTAGTCCAATATCTTTAGTGGAATACAAAGATGCTCAAGTAGATTTCAAAAGCAAAAATATTCACAAATTATATTTTTCCAAATCCATAATCACAGCTCCTCACTCCCCTATTTTTGCTATTTTGGAATCTAATAATTTTTGAACCTTTTCAATTCATAATTTTTCTACATCACTTTCATAATATCGTTTTTGAATATCACAAGCAAGTTCATCAAAAATATCTTGAAAATCCAATAAACATTTTTCACGAGTTTCTTTCCAAATTTCATTTAATTCAATATCTCAATCTTCAAGTTTTTTTTGCAAATCCTCCACTTCAGGCTTATATTTATCTAAATTTTCCTCAAGCTTATTTGTGGCTTGTGAATACAATTTCCCCGCCCATTCTCAAAAGTTTTCTGTAGGCATATCTCATTGATAAAAATTGATATAATACCAAATCCACTTAGCTACATGCGCTCAAATATCTCCTGGATAAGCCACAGGATGAACAGTATATCCAGCCCATTTCAAACAAGACGAAATAGATTCTGAAATCAAAGCATTTCTCAAATGTCCAATATGAAATGCCTTATGAGTATTTGCTTGCCATCATTCCAAAACAACTTCTTGACCATTTTTTTCCAATTTCCCAAAATTATCTCCGTGATTTTTAATTTCTAAAATCAACTTTTCAGCAAAATCCTTTGTTGGAATAGTATAGTTTATATAAGGTCAAACAGCAATAATGTTTTTATCATCAATTTCTTTAACAAAATCTTCTGCTATTTGGTTTGGAGATTTTTTCAATTCCTTAGAAAGCTTAAAACAAGGAAAACCCAAATCTCATTGAACATTGGATGGCACAATTTCAACATTGTCCAAAATCTCTTCAAAAGACAAATTTATTGATATTTTTTGAATTTTTTCTGCAAATTCCTTTTTATAGTATTTCAACATAATTTTTTAATTAAAAATTAAGAACAAACAATTATTGTTTAATAATTCAAACTTCTTTTTCAATGATTTATTATTTCAAAACAAAAATACCACCTCTTTGTATCATGCTCTCTCTGTCATTTCGAATTGCTCTACCTTGCGAGAAATCTTCACTACTGTCATTTCGAATTGCTCTACCTTGCGAGAAATCTTCACTACTGTCATTTCGAAGTGGTCTATCTTGCGAGAAATCTTACTTTAATACTATTAGATCTCTCGCAACAATAACGACTCGAGATGACATAATGTTGTTGTCATTCTGAGCGTAGCGAAGAATCTATCCACTTTCTGTTAATGGATATTTCACCTTTCAGGCTCAATATGACACAATATTCTTGTTCTAAATTTACAAGCTTTCTGTTGCAAAAATAAAGTAAAATATTATACAATAACTACCTATTTAATTTTTTTTAAAGAAAAATGGATTTAAGACAAGAACGAGAAAACCGTGGACTCATCTACCAATTTAGTGATGAAAAGCTTTTTGATCTATACAACAAATGAGGCCAAAGTTTTTATATTTGATTTGATCCTAGTGCTGATAGTCTACAAATAGGAAACATGTTTTCCGTGATGGCAGCAGTACATTTAATGAAATACGGGAACAAATGTTATTTCTTAGTATGATGAGCAACTGGTATGATCTGAGATCCTAGCGGTAGAAGTGAAGAAAGAAATTTTTTATCTGAAGAACAATTGAGACACAATCAAAATTGTATCTATAATCAATTAACAACTTTTTTGGACAATATAAAACAGAACTACAGTATAGATTTCAACTACGAAATGGTAAATAACTATGATTTTTTTAAATGAATGGATTATTTACAGTTTCTTAGGGAAGTTGGGAAATATATCACTATAAATTATATGATCAACAAAGAATCTGTAAAAAAAAGAATCGAAGATCCTGATCAATCTATCACATATGCTGAAATGAGCTATATGCTAATCCAAGGATACGACTTTTTTAGTCTATTTAGCAAATATGGAGTAAAACTACAATTATGATGATCAGACCAACGATGAAATGTAACTACATGAATGGATTTAATATCCAAAAAACTATGAGAAACCTCTTATTGTCTTACAATACCTTTAATTACCGATGCTACATGAGCCAAATATGGAAAATCAGCTGGGAATGCTGTTTGGGTAGATAAAAACAAAAATAGTCCTTATTTTGTTTATCAGTTCTTTTTGAATTCAGACGATTCTTTAGTTGAAAAGTTATTGAAAGTATTTTCACTAAAATCTCTAGAAGAAATAGATGAAATTGTCAAAAAACATGAACAAGATCCAGCATCTAGATACGGACAAAAAGAATTAGCATCTTGGGTAGTGGAAGTTCTATTCGGGAAAAAAGCTGTACAAGAAGTAGAAAAAATCACTCAAATATTGTTTTGAAGTGAAAATAAAATAGAATTAATCAAAGAACTAAACCAAGAAGAAGTTTTAGCTCTAAAAGACGCTACTGGTGGAAATAAATTGGATGGAAATGATCGAAAAATTTTAGACATGTGTACACAATCAGGTCTAACAGAATCCAATTGAGAAGCAAAAAAGATGATCCAAGCATGAGCAATATTTTGTAATGAAGAAAAAATTCAAGACATTCAAAAAGTTTTAACAAAATCTGATGCCATAAATTGAATTTTTTTATTAAGAAAAGGTAAAAAAGTATTCAAAGTCGCACAAATATAAAAATATTCAATTTTTTTCTACAAATCACTTTTTGTAACACAAATATCATTCTGATTGTTTCTCTCCCTATCATTCTGGGGGGTATTGCAGTAACATTATCATTCCAAATATCCCCCTTAAATAGGGGGCTTTTTGTCATTCTAAATAGCCCCCCTTAATAAGGGGGGTTGGGGGGATCATTTGCAGAATCCTCTATTATTTTAAACGAATGCAAAGAATCCATTACTCACAGGATGTCATTTCGAGTGTCATAACTTGCGAGAAATCTTTCCTACTGTCATTTCGAAGTGTTCTACCTTGCGAGAAATCTTCCCCTCTTCTTTCTGAAA
>JALOAF010000053.1 GCA_023228925.1 Candidatus Absconditabacterales bacterium
GAAAATGATAGCACAGTTTGCCTGTACGGGCGACTGGGCTTTTTATCTTGAGGCTGATGAAGTTATTCACGAAGATGATTATGGAAAAATAATTGAAGCTATGAAAAAATATAAAGATAATGACAGAGTCGAAGCTCTTGCTTTTGATTATTATCATTTTTACGGTAATATGAATACTTTCATGGATTCTGCAAAATGGTATAAAACTGAAGCCAGAATAATTAAAACTTCTGTTAGAACTTATGCGCCAGATGGTCTTTACTGGCATGTTCTGGATAAAAAATCAAGAAAAAAAGCAAGATACCCCTATGCTGTAAGAACTGGTGCTAAAATGTATCATTATGGATGGGTAAGACCTGAAAATCAGGTTAAAATTAAAGTAAATGCTGTTTCAAAATATTGGAATAATACTAAGGAAATCGAATTTGATTATGGAAATATCGATCAGAAAATACTGAAAAAATTCAACGGAACACATCCAGAATATATTAAGGACTGGATACCTGAAAATAAAGAAATTTTTAAAGCAAACAGTGATTATAAATTAACGGGAAAAGATAAATTACATAGAATTACAAAAATTATTGAAAAATTATTAAAAATTGATTTATCAAAAAAACACATCAAATTAATAAAATGATAGTATGAATATTTTAATAGTACATAACGGAAAAATTCCCGCAACAAAGTATGGTGGAACTGAAAGAGTAATATGGGATTTGGCAAGAGAACTTGTTAAATCGGGTCATAAAATAGGGTTTCTTGTTAAAAAAGGTTCTTTCTGTGATTTTGGTGAAATCTATGATTATGATATTAATAAACCTGTTGATGAACAGATTCCTATAAAATTTGATGTAATACATTTTAATTCAATTAATCGTTCTGAAAAAAAACCTTACATAATAACTCTGCATGGAAACAGTGGAAAAATTTCAAAACTTGATAAAAACTGTGTTTTTGTATCTAAAAATCATGCAGCAAGACACGGGTCAGACAGTTTTGTGTATAACGGTTTAGACTGGGATAACTATGAAAAGCCTGACCTGAAGAAAGAAAGAACTTATTATCATTATCTGGCAAATGCTGCTTGGAGAGTTAAAAACGTTAAAGGAGCAATTGATATAATAAAAAAATCCGATAATGAAAAATTGTATGTTATGGGTGGTAAAAGACTTAATATCAAAATGGGATTCAGATTTACCATGAGCAATAAAATTAAATTTTTTGGAATGGTTAATAATGATAAAAAATTTGAAATTATGAGTAATTCAAAAGGATTGATTTTTCCTGTTCGGTGGCATGAACCATTTGGTCTTGCAATAATAGAAAGTCTTTTTTCGGGATGTCCTGTTTTTGGAACGCCTTATGGTTCTCTTCCCGAGCTTGTGAAAAAAGAATTTGGTTTTTTAAGTACAAACGAAATAGATTTTATAGAAGTTTTAAAAAACGGGAATACCTTTTCAAGAAAGGAATGTCATGAATATGCACTTGATAATTTTAATTCAAAAATCATGGCAGAAAAATATCTTGAAAAATACATAAAGGTTTTAAATGGTGAAGTTTTAAACGAAAAGAATCCTCAGCTGCTTGAATTATCAGAAAAATTTCTTCCATGGAATTAAATTAATTGATAAATAATCTCAATTAATTCTTTTATATCAAATTTATTAAGGTCTTTGAAGGAGATTCTTTTATTAATTGCGGTTTCAAAACTGTTTCTTTTCATCGAACTTTTTGCTTTTGTTTTAAAAACTGTTATAGAGGGTTTGTTTAATCCAAACGCAATATGAGTAGGTCCAGTATCTGGCCCAATTAATAAATCAACTTTTGAAATAAGTTCTGTCAAAGAATACAATGAAAATTTTGGTATTACTTTTGCTTTAGTTTTTTCGGCTATTTTATAAGCCTTGTTTTTTTCACAGGAATTTCCCCAGGTTAACAAAATATTGGCATCTAAAACATTTATAATTTCACACATTTTAATTAATGAAATAGTTTTATCAGTAGTAGAAGCACCTGGTATGAATACAATGTTTTTTTTAGATTTATCAAGTAAATTTTGAATATTTTCTGAATCTGTCTTTTCTGTTTCAAGAAAGGGTTGTTTATTTAATATTTCTTCTTTTGAAAAATCAAAACCAAGTGCTTTTGATATCAGTGTGAGATTTCGGATATAAATGTTTTCTTTGTAGTTAATTTTTACTTTGTTTTTATAAAAAAAAGAACTCAGTGGCTCTCTTGAAGAATTGAATGAAAATCCCCAGGTGTTTTTTCCAATAATATTTGTAACTATTGCAGATTTAAATAATCCCTGCATGTCTATTACAATGTCGAAGTTTTCTTCTGAAATTTTTCTGGATTTTGTGAATGTATCAAATATATTTTTCTCGTTTTTTGAAAAAAGTGTGTGAATTTTATTTATATCAGAGTTTAATTTTAATATTTCTGCAAATTTTTCACTCACAATCCAGTGAATTTCACTTTCAGGATAATGTTTTTTTATAAACTGAAGCACTATCATTCCGTGAATTATATCACCAAGCGAGGATAATTTAACTATTGCAATTTTCATATCTGAAATAATATAGTGTTAAAGTTTTTTTTTCAATAGTAATCTGTTATTATATGTATAAGAAAAAACTTAGTTAAATTTTAAGGAATTAAATATGGTTAATGTGAATGAAATAATCGATAATATTAAAATTGAACTAATTTCTCTTTTTGAAAAAAAACTATTAAAAATTTATTTATATGGTTCATATGTTAGAGGAGATTTTGACAATGATTCAGATATAGATATTTTTTGTCTTGTAAATATGAATAATCAAAGTTTAACTGATTTTGAAAATAAAATTACAGATATAATGGTAGATTTGTCATTAAAGTATAATGTTGTAGTGAGTATTAATTTATATAGTATTGATAACTTTAATAGATTTTATAAAATATCTCCATATCTTAAAAATGTTAACGATGAAGGTTTATTGTTATATGGTTAATGATTTGATGAAATATAGATTAAATAAATCGAGAGATGATTTGAAATCTTCAGAAATTTTGTTTAATCAAAAACTATTTGCCCAATCTTTAAATCGTTCTTATTATTGTATATTTCATGCAGTTAAAGCCCTTTTGGCCTTGGATTGTTTTGATTCAAGAAAACATTCTGGAATTATAGCTTTTTTTAATGAAAATTATATAAAAAAAAATAAAATAGATATTGAGTTATCAAAAATATTAATGGATGCTCAAAAAATTAGAACAAAAAGTGATTATGATGATTTTTATGTTGCTACTGAAAAAACAGCGTTAATTCAGTATGAAAATGCGAAAAAATTTTTAATAGATATTGAAAATTTTTTAATAAATTCAGGTCAGGATATTTAAGAGGGTTTTATGAAAAACATTGTTATTACCGGTGCAAAAGGATTGCTCGGGAAAACTCTATATAAAAAAATGTTAGGTAAATATTCCATTTTTGAGGCAGATTTACCTGATATGGATATTACAAGTGAAGATTTTTTTAATATTCTCGATGAAGTAAGACCGGATGTAATAATAAACTGTGCTGCAATGACCAATGTTGATAAATGTGAAGATGAAAAGGAAAATGCTTACAAAATCAATGCTTTATCAGTTAAAAAAATGGCTGATTTCTGTCAGAAAACTGGCGCATTTCTTGTTCATTATTCAACTGATTATATATTTGACGGGAAAAAAGGACAATATAATATAAATGATATTCCAAATCCTCTTGGGGTTTATGGTTTAACAAAATTAATATCTGAATATGAAATTATTAAACGAAAAAATCTCAAATCTGCACTTATCAGAACTAATGTTGTTTATGGTAATACTGGTGAAGCTAATTTTATAGTGTGGCTCTATAATAAACTTAAAAATAATGAG
>JALOAF010000054.1 GCA_023228925.1 Candidatus Absconditabacterales bacterium
TGCCTCCACAACAAATAAAACTGACTTTCATTGCTATTATAACATAAAAAAAACCATGTGTGAAGAGCAATGGGAACCGCGTACAGAAACGCGGATGTATCGCGAATAAAACGCGTAAGAAACGGGAATGAACCTTAAAAGCGAAATTAATCATTAAAAAGTTTTTGTTCAGGTAAAGTTAAATTTATACGTTCTTCTGCAATTTTAAAATATTCTTGACTTATTTCAAATCCAATAAAATTTCTTCCTAATTTTTTTGCCACACTACCAGTTGTTCCACTTCCCATGAAAGGATCAAAAACAGTCTGTGATGGTTTGCTACCTAATAATATTATCCTTTCTAATAAATTTTCAGGTTTTTCTGTTGGATGTTTGGTTATATGTCTTTTTGCATTGATTTCCCATAAATTTCTCATTTGTTTCCCATTATTTATTTTTTTTGCTTTCTCATAATCAAAATAATATTTTTTTGTTTTACTAGCCAACCATATAAGTTCAGTAGATGGCACCAATCTATTTTTAGACAATAATGGAGGAGCATTTTTTTTAAACCATATAATATCGTTAATAATCCAGAAATCATGTTTTTTTAAAGCAACACCAATCGAAGGGTGGTTATGCAAAGTTCCTGAAATCCATAAAGTTCCAGAATCCGATAAAACTCTTTTGCATTCTTTTATCCACTGCTCGTTAAAAGAATGGATATTATCAATAATATCCCAATCCCCTTTATTGCATGAAACTGGTTTACCACTTTTTACAGTTAAATTACCAGGTCCTGATAAATTATAGGGTGGATCTGCAAATATTAAATCAATACTATTATCTTTTATTTCTTTGATTAAATCAAAAACATTTCCATTTTTTAAAATTGTAATTGTTGATTCAGTAATGATAATCTCCCCTCGGCAATATTAATATATTCAATATTTTTTTCTATTCCAATCCATTTTCTATTATACTTTTCGGCAACAACACCTGTTGTCCCTGTTCCAAAAAATGGATCTAAAACAATACTATTTTCATTAGAGGAAGCTAATATTATTAATTCAATTAATTTTTCCGGTTTTTGAGTTGGATGAGCTGCTCTTCCATTTTCTAATTTAATTCGTTCTTTCCCTTGAACTATTGGTATTTCAATAAAATCAAGAAAATCTCTCATTTGTTTAAAATTTCCATCTTTAGTCTTATTTGGATTGAATTTTTTCACAACATCATAATTAAAAACCCAGTTTTTACCTTTCACAAACCAGCAAACAAACTCTGTTGAATGAGTATATGTTCTTTTTGTTATGTTTGGCATAGCATTAGTTTTATACCACGTCAAAATATTATTTAGTTTAAGATTAAGTTTTTTTGCTACTATCAAAATTTCTCCAATGTTATGATGTGTACAAGAGATATATATACTACCATTTTCTTTTAAAACTTTTTTTGAAGCTTCAATCCAATCAAAAGTAAACTGGACATAATCTTCATAATTAAAGGTGTCCCATTTTTCATTTACTTTATAAAAAGCCCCACCAGTATTATTGTTTTTCAATTCAAGGTTTGCTCCCGATAAGTTATACGGCGGATCTGCAAATATTAAATCAATAGAATTTTCATCTATATTTTTTTTCATTATTTCAACACAATCCCCTTGATAAATATATTCATTTTTCATTTTCAAACACATCCTTACCCCACTGTTTAATCAAATTTGGGATTTTTTTTATCCATTCATCTGAATTTGATATTTTTTCTATTGGATTTAAAATTGAGTCATATAATTTTTTTAAATTATTGTGAGTAAAAAATATTTTTCTCTCTTTAAATATCTTTAGTATTTTTAATATTTCAATAAATTGATAAATTGTAACCGGTATTATTTTCTGTTTTTTTCCTTCATACTCATATTTGACAGATATCCAGAAAGTATTAACAGTATCTCGATGAAGTTTTGGCGCAACAAACAAGCAATAAGTTTCTTTATCAAAATATTTATTTTCAAAGTCTCTGATGTGTCTCATAACAGGCTGACCTTCATTATACCACTGGCTTCTATTAGTTAACAAAGTAACTTCACAAATTGAATAAAATGACTGGTAAAAACATTCAATATCAGCTTTATTTGCTGGTGCTGTAAAAGTAGGCTCATTATCATCACCAACAGGATAATTCGGTTTTATAGTGATTGCATCATTTAGTGCATTTAATGCTAAATTTACATATTTTTCAAGCTCAATACTACGATTTTGTTTTTGAAAAATATTGCTGAGCTCGTCAATATATTCCTCAACTTTAGAAACTGATTGTGAATTTACTTTAATCTCAGTTTCATTTAAAACTCTTAAGAAAATTCTAAGTTTATTAACACTTTTTTTTAATTCATTCACAGTCGATAATTTTTCATCAATTTTAGGAATTACAGGTATTAAACATCCTTTAGTAAGCAAATTTGAATATTTTTTTGATGTTTCATCAAAAAGCAATTTTTGTAATTGTTTCAGTTTTAATACATTTTCCCATGGCAATTCTGGCAAACTAAAATCTCCTAAATATTTCCTAAAACTATGACTTGAATCAAAACATTCTGCTCTTCCATCAAATTTTTTTAATAATGATTTTATTTCAATTATTCTTCTTGGTTCCAAGTCTATATAAAAACCGTTCCCTCTAATAATAATGAATCTTGTCAATCTAAAATATCTAATAATATTATCTGTATATTCAACTGCGTTATTCCATGATTCAAAATTATTAAAATTTTTTTTAAAAAATAAATTAAAAAATTTCTCACTTTCAGCATTATTTAATTTTTCATTTTCTAATCTAAAATTAACCAATTTACACGCAGTTTCTTTTATATATTTAAAATTAATAAGTGAAACAAAAAACATTGCAAACTCTTTTTTAGATACACCTTTTTCTTTAATTTTTAATTCTTTACACTTTTTATTTACTTCATTAATTAAATGTAAAGAAGCAATAAATGGTTTTATATCATAACCATATTCTTTTTTGTATTTAGTGAATCCAGGACTTGGATATTGCCATTTTAATAGGCTTTTTAAAAAAATTTCTCCAAGATCATAATCTGATTCTAAAAATTTATTGCCAAAATCAGATACAACTATTTGTTTTTTCTGATTCAGGTAAACAAATCCTAGTTTTTCAATTGGACTAAAAGAAACTCTTCCTCTCATTGGAGGGTCTTTATAATTTTTAGAAAAAAATATATCCTTGGCTTTTTGATATGATAAATTTTCTGTTAATAACCAGTTTTTATGTTTTTTTGATAAATTATTTTCAAATTGTGGCTCGCCGAAACCATATAATTTATTTTGAATTAATTTTATTTGAAATTTTACTTGAGTATTATAATCCCAAACTTCACCTTCTAATTCTTTTAAAACTTTTAAAAAGTTTCTAATTCTTTCGGGATTTCTTATAGTTGTTGATATAGACCAAAATTTTAATTTAATCGGATTCATTTTGTTAATAAAGAAATTCACTCCAAATTTTTATACATTTTATAATTTATTGGAAAAAATAGCAAGTTGAAAATTCCCAAACGATTAGCGATATTGTTTTTGTTTTTCTTCGGGGATTTCTTCGATTTTTTCTTTTTGATTTGAATTAAGGTGAATTTCAAAAGTTGTTGAACCATTAAAAAATTCAGAGAGTTTTTTCCA
>JALOAF010000055.1 GCA_023228925.1 Candidatus Absconditabacterales bacterium
CGGACATAATCATGTTTTTTATACTGAAATCCTGAAAATTGAGGACAATTCCCCCTCAATGAATTTAGGCTCTGTCCAAAACTTAATGGTTTTTGATTTTGAGTTTTTGATGAATACTTTTATTTATTCTTCTGTAAATCCGTTATTTTTTTTAAATAAGACTCAAAAAACTTCATAATAAGTAGAACATAGTGTATTTCATGACAAAAGAAAAAAATACTTACTTTAATAAGTAATTTGTTTGATCAGAGTTATGAAGTTTCCTATTTTTCTGAAAATATCAATTTATCTGATATACGTAGCTACCAACCATTATTAGGATGATTATATTCGCTGAAAATATTTTTTTTTAGATTATTTAGAATTTAAGTTGTTGTTTATCCTGTTTAAAGTAAAAAAATCCCCATATTACTATTTTAACCTGTTTTTTCATAATTGTCGCATTTTGAGGATCTTCATACCCCTATTAATTATGATTCATTTCAAGTCCGCAACTTCTTTAAAATCAGTTTCTACTCCACCCTTTGAAAGATTTTGATTTTTATTTCCTATAGACTTATTAGGATTATTGTTGTGGTCTATGTAGAACTTAAAACATTCATCAAAGGACTGTTACTAAGAATGAATAAATGGTCAGTTGTTAGCACCATTATGAGATGAAAATCCTGACAACTTTGACCATGAAAAAAAAGATTTTTAGAGACTTTCTAAATTTTTCAATTGATTTATCATCTTATCCGACTATGAAACTCCTGTTTATCCATAAAAAAATTTATTATAATCAACATGGTTCTTTTAATATGTTGTAAGTAAACATATTATATGGGGGATAAAAATGGTTAGTATCAATAAAGATGCATCAGTGTTGGCTAGATCTGAAATCGAAATTGATGCAGATCAAGAAACTGTGTGGAATATCCTGGCCGATGTTGAAGGGTGGCCTAAGTGGAACCCTAATGTGAAACAGTGTTTAGCTCACGGTGAACTGGAATCCGGAACACAATTCCAATGGAAAGCTAGTCTGGGAAACATTACATCCGTACTGCAGAATGTTGAACCACCCCATCTTTTAGCTTGGACTGGGAAAATGATGGGTTTAAATGCCATCCATGTCTGCAAAATTGACTTTGTAGATAACAAAACAATCGTTAGAAGTGAAGAATCATGGGAAGGTTTGGTGAGTAGTGACATGCATGATAAGTTGCAGGAAACCTTGGAAACGTTGCTCCAATCCTGTTTAGAACATCTCAAAACAGAAGTTGAAAGATTATCTAACTAATAATCTGATATTTGCAAATTTAAATTTTTATCAATAAAACTCATAAGAATGGTTAATTTTCCTTTTTCTATACACTGAAAAGTTACCATCAATAAAAATTGTCCTAAAAATTGAATTTTTAATAAGGGTGAAAAACTATGGAAAGAGATGTTATCAAGATTAATGAAGAAAAATGCAATGGTTGTGGTGTTTGCGTTACCGGATGTCCCGAGGGCGCTTTGCAAGTCATTGATGGTAAGGCAAGGTTAATTAATGATCTGTTCTGTGATGGTTTAGGAGCTTGTATTGGCGAATGTCCTGAAGGTGCTATAGAGGTTGAAAGAAGGGAAGCTGAACCATATGATGAACGTGAAGTTATGAAAAACATTGTTAAGGCCGGGCCTAATGTTATAAAGGCTCACTTACAACATCTTCAGGAGCATGGTCAGGGCGAACTGGTAAATGAAGCTATAGAATTTTTGAAGGAAAATAATATTGAAGTTCCTGACTACGAGGAAAAACCTCTGGCTTGTGGATGTCCCGGTTCAGCAACCCAAAATTTGATCCCAGATGAAACACAATCAGAAGAACCAGTTATATTACAAGCCCAACTCCAGAATTGGCCCATTCAACTGCAGCTTTTAAATCCCAATACACGTTATTTTAAAAATGCTGATCTTTTAATAGCTGCTGATTGCACCCCCTTTGCCTATCCAAACTTTCATCAAAAATTCTTAAAAGGTAAGATTCTGATAATTCTATGCCCCAAACTGGATAAGTTTATTGATGGATATATTGATAAGTTAACTAAGATTTTCCAGAGACAAGATATAAAATCCATTACCATTGTGCGCATGGAAGTTCCCTGCTGCTCAGGTATAGAGGTTATAGTCAAAAAAGCCCTAGAAAAAGCTCAAAAAGACATAAAAATCCAATATATTACCATTACAATAAATGGGAAAATAAAATAATTAAGGGATTTAAAGCCCAAATAACATGGATCCAATTTAAGTACCTGTTTGTTGGATTCATTCAAGTTTAAACAATTCATTGTACTACTGTTATATTTATTGGCAATTCATTTAAAAAAAAAAATCCTAAAGTTATCGTGCCGAACAATAATATATTTTCAAATGGCAACCATGATGCTTATTTTAAATATTGATTTTTCTTTTTAGAAATCCTCCGAAATGATTTTTAAGAAAATATTTATCACGTCCTAATACTGTACAACTTAAAATTTAAATTAAATTAAAAATCTGTGATAAAAATTGAGAAAGTTTTTTAAAGAAAAAATATATTACGTTCCAAGATCATGCCCTAGCTTTGTTCAGGCACTTTTTTGCAAATTATATTACAATTATAAAAAATTATCGAAGCACAATTTTGTCGTGGGCAACTATTATTCATAAAAACGGCAAATAAACCAATTAGATCGAATAAAAAGATTTATACAACTTCTTAATAATATTTAGAGCATATACATGATAATTTTATTTCAAAAAAAAGTTGATTTACAAGATTTAGATCTTTAAATCCAGTGCAAACTCGATGCAAAATCTGAAGAGGGAAACTAAAAGATGAGTACTGTAGAAGTAGAAGTTCTGCGTAGAGAGGCTGTTAGAAAAGAAAAAAATGAAATTGAGCAGATCAGAGAAAAATACAGGAAACAACGAAAACAGGGAAAATATACTAGAATCGTTGATTTAGAAAGGCAAGCTATTATGCAAGAAGCACAAATACAAGAAACCAAAGAAAAAGAAAAAATCAGACAAAAATACCAAAAAAGAAAAAAAGAAGGTCAACTTAAAACCAAAAACACCCACACTAACCTGGAAAGAGAAGCTCTCATACAAGAAGCACAAATACAAGAAGCCAAAGAAAAAGAAAAAATCAGACAAAAATATAGAGAACGGTTCAAACTTCAAGAAAAAAAGACCACACACACTTATCCAGAGAAAATTGATCTTCCTAACTCCAGTAAAAATGAGGTTGTGGATGAAGAATTAGTTGAGAATACTATTTTTGGTGAAAATGAAGCATTGGAAACAATTGATAGGTCTGCATTAATGGAAAAATTCAATTTAAAAGATGTTCAAGAGGATGATGTTGATCATATCTTACAGAATTTTGATAGAACAATACTCGATGAGGATGTTGAAGAAATAGAAACACAATTAGCGGAAAAAATTAAAAATTCTTTATTGTCCCATGAGAAAATGGAATGGGTTAATGTTCTGGTCTTTTTTAATGAAGAAGAACTGGAAGGAAGTATAAAGATATTTGCAGAATATGTTGATGGTGGCCTGCTGACTCGTTTTAGATCTGATGATATTCAAAGATTAGAATTGGAATTAATGCAACTCGCACTATATGACGTTTGGGATGTTTTCACTACATTGGGAGTGAACATTGACG
>JALOAF010000056.1 GCA_023228925.1 Candidatus Absconditabacterales bacterium
AAGGAGGATTAGTATGGAACTAAAGGACTTCAGAAAATTAATAAACAAAATTCCTGGAGCAAAAGTTAAGAAAGAAACTTTCTCTTTTGGAACTGTTGTTTCTGTATTGATTAATGGAAAGATAGGAAATGTTTATTCAAAAGATGATATTCCAGTAATAAACAAAGTAAAAAAGGTTGTTTTAGAAAATGAAATTAATGAAATTACAATTGATGGGGAAAGAGTAATTTGCTCTTTCATCAAAGGAGTTTAGAAAGGAGGAAAATTATGTTAGATATATTAGATCTAAATAAAATAATTATAAAAGAAGACGGAACAGTATCTTTTATTGGAAAAAACGGGGAAGAATATCCCTCTGTAGAAATTAACCTGGATCCAGAAATAGAACTTCCTCAGCACCTGGATTCTATTGTAAGAAAATTTTCTCGGCATATGGAGATTACCCAGGAAAGCATTTTCAAAACGATTGACGAGATTCTTCTCAATTATTCCTCTGAGAATGTTGTTGTCTTGATAAAAGATGCAATATTATCTCTAAAAACATTAGCAAGAGAAAAAAAGAAACTCTCCTTTGCAATTGATTTTGGTGAAAAGGAGGAAAAATGATTATAAAAAAGTTTGAAGGATATTATTCCAATAAAAAAAAAGTAATTCTGAATGAAATTGAAAACAGAATTATAGGGAACATGGTCGGAGCAAAAAAAGTTCCATTTTTTGTGGGACCTGATTATGCGGCTTTCCCCATCAGAGAGGGAGATATTATTTCAGAAGTAAATGAAGCAGGAAATTTTATTTCTTACAAGGTTTTTCGAATAATAAACGATAAAAAAGCTCCTTTTATTTACACAGAAAGAATAAATAATGTTCCGAAATGTATGGCAATTGCATTGTCAGAAAAAAAGAGAAACCCCTTGCAGTTTTATTTTAGAAAAAGAAAAGACAATTGTAATATTCTCTTTTTAACAGAAAAGGGGGAATTGATAACCTCTTTAAAAATCATTGGTGGATTAGAAGAGGCACTGAAAAAAATTCGTTTTTCAAGAATTTCCAAGAATTTTATTATTTATGAAAACAGAAAACCTGTTTTTGCAAATAATACAGAAGAAATAGGAAACAATGAGGAGTATTTGATAGAAATATTAAAAAATAGGAGGTAACGTAATATGATAAAAATAATTGATGGGTATACCAAGGAAGATTTTGAAAAAGAGCTAAATAAAGAGCTAAAACAACAAAGTGCAGCAAAAATATTAAAAATCGATGTAAAATGTGGAACAAGCATCATGCGAAATTATTATTACGCAGTATTAGAAACAAAAGGAGGGCAATATGAATAGACAAGAAAGAGCAGCAAATATTGTTAATAACCTAAAAAGTATACATAACTTTTTGGCTGAAAAAATAGCAATTAAATACAGTTTAACATACTGTATTTATTGCGAGAAATGGACAACAACCGGGGAGTCAAGCGAAACTGGTTGTTGTTCAGAATGTAATGAAAGATAAAAAAATTCTGATAAACAAGGAATAGTATAAAAATACAAGAAATTTAAATAGGAGGTTTTATGTATGTTATTATAAAAACAGATTCACCAGAAAGAAGTAAATATAAAAAAGGATTTTTTGTAAGTAAGCTTGGATCTGCGGAAAGTTATACTCCAGATATTTTAAAAGCAAGAATTTTCAAAACCTCAAAAGAAGCAGAGAAAAATTGTTGTAAGGAAAATGAAATTGTAAAATCCGTATATGAAGTTTTATCAAATAATCATTAGGAGGATTTTATGAGCAAAAAATTACAGTCAATTTTTGAAATAGAGGTAGGAGGAGGCGGACATAACACCCCTGGATTTAACTCTATGTATAGAAAGGCTACAAATGAAATAAAAAAATTACTATCAGATGTTGCCGAAGAATTCAAATTTAATAAAGGTCATTTTTATTTTTCTGGGTTTTTTAAAAGAAAATCAGATGGGCAAGCTTTTTATCTGTCAATAACGGATGCAAGGTTCTGTATTGATAAAATATTGATAAGAACCGCCAAACATTATAAAGATTTTACCGGCGGAGGCAATAATTATGTATCAATTCCAAATTTCGAAGTAGAAGCAAAAAATATTATTAAAAATCAATTATAGGAGGACACAGAAATGAAAGATAATATTTTTTATAATGAAGTATTAAAAATCAAAAAAAGTTTAATAAAAAAAATAGCGTATGAAGTATATTTTACTGACCAATCGATAAGTCAGATTATAATTTTTGATAATAAAAAAATAAAATATTTTAAAACAACCCGGGACTTTAACGACTTTATTAGATACCATTCAAATATTAAAGATTATACCCGGGTCGATGTTATCACCCGGTCAAACTTAACTGATAAGATTTTATTTCAGTCATTAAGCGAAAAAAACCAAAGGCTTTATTTTCTGGATATAATAATAAAAGCTAAATATGATATTGTTAATCGTTTTGGGGTCGTCCCAGTTTTTCAGGTTAAAAATTTAAGGATGTTGGAGGACCAAAAAAATGATTAATTTTTTAATCGATTTGAGTTTTGCCGGCGTCGTTGCCGGCACAATTTTAAGCTTTGCGGTGTTGCTAACAAAAAATCTAAAAAATAGGAGGTTATAAATGAAAAAACTAAACTATGTCAATTTTATAAAGGAAAATATTGATTTATTAGAGGATGTTTCACACCACGAATGTGAGAGACTGGTTAAAAAAATAATGTCCAAAAAATTTAAGACTGAGACGGGATATTATTATGATAGGTTTGTCAGTTATCACAATTATGAAGAACAGAAAAAAGAAATTTTAAAAAAGATAGAAGAAATCGGACTAACCAAAAAAATCTATCAAGATTATCATATGATACCTTATGTGCTCAAAAAAAAGTTTTTAAATATAGATGATTGTATTCAGTTTATTCAAGAGACACATAGAAAAAAATCGGATAAAGATTATTTAAAAATTATAAACATGGATATGTTTATTTTCAATTGTGCAAATGGTGATCCGATAAAAGAACGAAACAAGTTATTATTTATATATTTCCAGGATAATGGAATTAATACGGACGATGTAATTGTAACAAGGCATTATCTAAAAGTTAAAAAATCAAGTAAAGAGTATAAAAAGATTGACGAGTTTATAAAAAATCATAATAAAATTATTGATATTATGATGAAATACGAAAAAATATAATATTTAAAAATCTGACATGGTCAAGTCAAAAAAAAACTGACCGATAACTTTAAAAATCTAAAAAATAAAGGAGTGTAAAATTATGAAAAATTTTAAAAATTTATGGAGTCAAAAAAATGAGATAAGGGATTACAACACAATATTGATAATGCCGGATTTATTGGTAAAGATAAATCCAGATAATCAAGTAACCCTACCGAATAGCAATATTTCTATCGATAGTCCGGTTTTTGTTGATATGGAGTTATTTTTAAAAATATATGATACAAAATTCAATTATCGATATGAGAATGATCAACTGATAAGACAGGATGGAATAAAATATAATTTAAAGCCTGTTGATGTCAGTATAGAAGAAGAGACACTTATCAAAAACTTTGATAATTGTTATCATTATGAAAGCATAAAAGAGTTATATTTCAATATCAATAAAAAATATCAAGGCACGACCAGGGAACATTTATA
>JALOAF010000018.1 GCA_023228925.1 Candidatus Absconditabacterales bacterium
TTGCTTGGGTAAATATATTTTATGAAGTAGTTCAAGAGGCATTAATTCTTCCATTGTTTTATTTAATAAGTAAAGGTCTGGAAAATAAATCAGATTTAAATAATAGAGTTAAAACTGGATTAATAACTTCATTTTTTGTCTATTTAGTGATGACAATCTTTATGGTCACATTTACTGAACCTCTTTTGAATTTTATGGGGCAAAAAAAAGAAATATTATCTGCAACGGTAACTTATATAAGATTTGAAGCATTAGCTATTCAAATATCAGTGCTTTTTAAATTTATATCTATTGTACTTATACTCTTAAACAAGAACAAAAAACTTTTAAGTCTTCTTGGAATACAGATGGTTTTAACAATTCTTTCTGATACCTTCTTGGTAAGTACTCTTCCTATATCTTTTAATATTGGCGTCAATGGAATAGCTATTGGAAATATTTTAGTAAATATAGTTCTAGTTATCTCAGGAATATTATTTCTTAAAACTGAAAACATCTATATCTTTAATAAAACAAAGAATGATTTTAAATGGCAAAAAGATTGGTTTAAAATTGGTGGAATATCTGGTATTGAATCCTTTGTTAGAAATGTGGCATTTACTTTAATGATAATTAGGATGATAAATATGGTTCAGGAACAAGGAACTTTCTGGGTGACAAACAGTTTTATATGGGGATGGCTTTTACTTCCAATAATGGCTTTAGGAGAATTAATTAAGAGAGATTCAGCTGAAGACCAAAATAATGTAGATAAGAAGTTCTCTTCATATATGATCATTACAGGAATAGTTTGTGGATTATGGATTTTGACTATACCATTTTGGAACCTATTTGTCGGTAAATTTATGAATGTAGAAAATTATATCACTGTTGTATTTATTGCTAAGATCTCTATTGTTTTTTACATAATCTTTGCATTTAATAATGTTGTAGATAGTATTTTCTATGGACTTGGTAGAACTGATCTAATGTTATATCAATCACTTATTGTAAATACATTCTTTTATGGTGGACTTTTTATAGCATATAGATATAACTATTTTGTACCATCTTTAAATAAAATCGCGATAATGTTTGGTGTTGGAATGGCAATTGATTCGATTATTACTTTTATAATGTTTGTAGTTCTAAAGAAAAAGAACAAGCTTGTATTGGTAAAAGATTAATATTGTATAGTTTTTCTCATATATTCTTTTTTAATTATAGAATACATTAAACACTATTTATAATTTATAACAATTGTAACATATTGGTTTTGGTCTGTCCCTGGTCTGTCCCCTTTAAATTGGACTTTCATAAATATGAACTTTCATTGTAACAAAATTATTTGTTACAATTATTATAACGCAATTAAAATTCAATAACATCAATCTATTTCAACCAAGATAACAAAAAAATGATGATTCCTCAAAAAATTCAAAATTCAGGATTAATGCGGATTTTCATGTCCCAATGCGTTATGCACAGGTTTGACCCCCAGATTTTATATAAAAAAGTCAAAAATCAAGGCACGACCCCAATTATTTTTCATAGCATATGAACCAAAATTTATTAAGACTTATAAGGCTTAATTGTCATCTCGGTTGCTCTTCTTGACTGGGATCTATGCTCTGTTATTCATACGATTCTAAGTTCTGTCATTCCCGAGAATTCGGGAATCCAGGTTCTCCCTACTTAGATGCCTCAGCATCGCTAATATCAGCGAAGTCATAAAATGACAAGCTGTAATAATTGTGACTCTGGTCACGCTAATTCTTCTCCCTCACTATCTCACTTCTCACCATTCACTGCTTTATACATTATGCACCGGTTTGACCCCCAGATTTCAATTCAAGAGATTTAATAACCTTTTTTTGAATTTTAAAGAAATCTCCAACTTCTTCTTTAAAAAAATTAAGTAAAAAATTATTTAATTTTTCTTTTATTTCATCTTCTTCAAGTTCATTAATATGCTCAATATTAATTGGGATTTTTAACATTCTAGGCCATGATTTTTTATCTTTATTAAACCTTTTTGCCTTGCCATAATATTTACTATCCAGTTTAATATTATAAAGTTTTTCTCTAAAATCAGAAGCTTCGGATTTACTTGGTCCAATTATAAGATCCAAAGACAATCTGTCAGCAAGATTATTAAATTCATATACTAGGATTTTACTAATGTTACTGTTCCAACCTTGTCCCTTATCTTGATCTTCAAGATTGTCGAATGCTTTATCACTAAATCTAATAAAAGATTTACTTGAGGATTCAAAATTTATATAATCTGAAATATATTTCATCTCTTCTGTTGTTTCACCTCTTAAAACATCTTGTAAATGTTTACTTATTGTCGTTTGAATATCAGGTTTATATTCATATAGTGTTTCAAGTGCTTTTTTATAATCTTTATTACTCCATATTTTATTTGCTAATTCTTCAAGTTCTTTTACTTCCACAATTCCTCTCCTTTTTAATAAATCAATATAACTCTCTAAAACTAATTTAGTTTTTATAGATAAGTCTTCTTTTTTTGAAATAATACTCTTTATCACATCGGCAACCATTTGATGACTTGCTCTCATCCAATATTCTTTGCCTTTTTGGGGTTCATCTAGATTTTTTGTTAAAAAAATAAAATATTTGTCATAGCCATTTTTTTCATCATCAGTTTTTGATGGATATTTATTATTAACAATATCTTCATATTTTGAAAGTTGACCATCATCCGTTTCGCCAGTAGTTCGTTCAGTAGCAAAAATTTTATTTTCAATTGTAACTACTACTTTGTTTGATTCATCTACTATAAGTAAGTCTATATTGTTTTTTTCTCTATAAATGGTGATATTTTTTTTGTATTGTGCTAAATAAATATAAGACTGTAATTTATCAAGAATATCTGGTTGAGAATTACTATCCTCACTATTTTCAGTAATAATTGCTTTTAAAAAACCATCTAATATCTCATATTCTAAATTATGTTCACTGTCATCAAATAACCACCCTAACATATTAGAATGCCTAATTTCATGGTGACCCATACCAGTTATTTCTAAGATGTTAAATTCCATTAAATTATTGCTTATATTTGATAAAACACTTTGTACTTCATCATTAAAAATTAATTTTTTTATACTTTCAACAGCCTTCTTAATTTCTTCTTCTTTTTTGCTCATTCATAACACCTCTTTCAATCTATTTAAAACTTTAACCATCGCTAATGTATCTAATTTACAATACTCCAATAGTGCTTGTCAAGTCCTGGTTAAAAGTTGACAAGCTAGACTACCGACTTCATTACCCGTTTCAGAAATAGCTTCCGCAGAACTAACAGGAGTAGTTAAAACATCTTTATTATATTTTCTTAACCAAAGAGACTTTACACATTGTAGCCCCCTTATGTATAGTGATTTTGATAAATTCATTAATATTTGTCCTTTATTCTATAATCCACCCATCATAGAGTAGATTTCTTAACTCTTCATTATTTTGATAGACAAACTCTCTTGTATCTGCTTTTATTATAAATTGCTGATTTTTAAATTCAAGAGTACCGCTAGTTCCATTTGTGTTATAAATCAAATTACTTTCAGAGTTTTTATCTATAAAAATTAAACCCGTTTCCCAAATTTCTTCATTAGAAAGAAATGGATTAAATATTAGTTGAATTTTAACTTCTTGGTATCGTAAAAAGATATTTTCTTTATCCCAATTTTCAGGCATACTTCTTGAAATAAGCTGTTTATCCTCATCTTTTGTAATAACCGCAATTTTCCAATATTTATTCAATAAATCAACTATAAAAACAATATCTAAAGTTTTATCTTTAGCCTTATCTTGGCAAATCTTTTGGATATATTTATTTTTTGGTACCATATGCTCATATACTAAATTTGTAAAATCCTTATTATTTATCTTTGTAATAGCTTCTGCACTATAATAATCACCTTGTAAATATTTTGATTCTGTACTTAAGCTCAAAATTGCATTTGATAAAAACTTATTTAATCCTTCTTTCAAACCATTTACCATAATATTATCATCCCAATCAATAGAATAGAGTAATTTATAATAACTTGTAGCTATAATTCTAATATTTTCTTTTTTCATTTGTTTCCTTTTTTTCTTGAAATTTTCTGGTAAAAATCAGGTTAACTTTTTTTCTATTATGACGTAAAATCAAGCTCATTTTTATAAAATTCTTAATTCAAAATCCTTGATCTGTCCCCTTTTAATTAGACTTACGAATATACAAGCAGTCAAAATACGTGATACGACCCCAATTTTTTCATAGCATCTGACCCATTTTTTTACTTTAATATATTCTTTCTATGCCATTTAAAAAACTTACTGCTTTCAGGATTAAAAAAGTTTAATCTCATATCCGTTTTAATACTCAAGTTTTTATATCTTACCTGCTTTATCTTTTCAGATACTATTATTTTTCCATCATCATCAAAAGATATTAATCCTTTATCAAAAAGAGCATCGTGTATAGGACATAGTAACAAGCCATTATTTACAAACATTTGTTCATATTCATTTGATTTTGACCATGGTTTTATATGACTGGCTATTAGTAATTCTTGAATATCAATTTCACACAAATCACATTTAACTTTTCCAGTTTTCAACTTTCTATCATTAATCAAGTTTTTTCTATAAATACTCTGGTTAACTCTATATTTTTGTAACCTTTCTTTTTCTTCACCGGAAATTTGCTTAATGTTTTCAATTTCATCAATTCCTTTTATATATTCCTTCACTTTTTTAGGTTCATATCCATTCCAAATATTCAATAAATCTTTATCAACAAAATCTAAAGGGAAATCTTTTATAATAAAAAATTTCAAATCTTTAAGATAATCGAAAAATTCTTTAACAGATTTATTGTTATAATCCTGAAATTTCTCTATATCTTCTATAATATAATCACTCTCAATTTCAAAAACTTTTTTACTTTGATTAATCAAGTAATAAAAACTTAAAACACTTCCTTTTTTGTTATCCCTTTCATTATATTCAACATAAAAAGGTGGATATTTAATTTCTGTATGTTTCAAATCTGGTCTATCTTCTTCAATAGTTAAAACTTTATTTTTATTTTCAATATAAAAAACAAATATATGTTTATTCTTTTTAAATTCTGTTTCAAAAAAAACTGTTGATTCTATACTTCTTGGTCTTTTTATTTTTAATTCCTTAATTTCACCATCAGCTTTCTTTATTATTGCTTTCATTTCTTTCTTATTAACATAAACTCCAAAATCATTTTTCAAATTGTTAATCGATGTATAAAATCGTTTTTCTTTTACTGGAATATTTTCATCTATAAAAACTACAATATTTTCTCTTGCCATATAAAAAACCTCTAAAGTATTTTTTATTCAATATGCTGACTTAAAAATCAAGACTAATTTTATAAAATTCTTAATTCCAAATCCTTGATTTCGGTATGGTATGTACCCTTTAAATTGGACTTATAAATAAATTGGAAGTCAAAATACGTGATACGACCCCAAATTTTTTTATAGTATCTAAGCCTCAATTTTCAGGTTTAAAATTATGCATCATGGTCCTTTCTTAAATATATTTTTAATTTTGTTGTCGATATTTCAAAATAATCTAGTAAATCTTTTATTAAATCTCGAATTTGATTAGCTGATAAATTTGTTTCAATGTAAAAATCTTTTATAATTTGTTCAGATACTCTTAAATTATCAGGAATTTCTGAAAAATATTGTCTGCCTTTTTTACTGATAAAAGACTCATCTGTTTTTAATCTATGGAATTTTTCTATGTTAATTTCTTTTAAATCCTTTAAAATATATTTATATAAAACTCTCCAGGTTTTTAATCCTTTATATGCCTTATCAAGCAAAATATATCCATAAGGTCGTTTATAAGTAAAATTTTCATCTAAGCTATGGGCTTCAGTTTTATCCAATTCTTTTATTATTCTTATTCTATTATTTTTTTCTTTAGTATCTTCTTCAATTTCCTCAAATTCAGGATTTATATCAAAGAAAATTTTTATTAATTTTTCAATTTCAGATGATGATTTCATAAAACCAGGTAATTTTTCATTACATTGTTTAATAATATCGGTTTTGTCTAATTCTACATTATTTCTTGGATTAATTTGAAGAAACATATCATCCGGTATTGACAATAATGTTTCTTGTAAATAATTTAATGTATCTAATATTTTCTTAACTTTTGAGTCTGTCATAAATTAACCTCCTTAATCAAAAAATAACAAACTGTTTATTTATCAAGACTATGCTGGCTTTTCCCAGGTATGACCCCCACTCAGGCACTCCAAGATTTTGTTTTTTTATAGTCTTAAATTTCCTCTATAATCATTATTTCTTCATTAGATAAACCGTAAAGCTCATACACAATTTTATCTATTTCAGTTTCAATAGCTAGTGTATTTGTTGATTGATCTGCTTTCTTTTTTATAAGTATTTTATTAACTAGCTTACTTATTTGAAATCTCTTTTGAGTGTCAGAAAATGGAATGGGTAACTGTTTAATTTCCGGTCTCCCAATTCTATAAAAACCACCAGATAATGATAAAGAATTAAAATAAATTTTATAAAATTTTGATAAAAGCTTGCTATTTAGAATACCTACTATGTATTTAAGTTCAATTTTTTTCTTCAATACAATTATCGTAGATTTTCCAGCTAGGTATTCTCCACAATCAAGGAAGCACTCCAATATTTTATTCATTCCACCGATAATAATCTTTTCCTTTGAACTTTCATAGAACCGTTTAGGATATTTTTTATTTAAATCTACTTTTCTTATTAAAGGTCTATAGTATGCTTGTTTAATATATTGGGTTTTTCTTTCATTCCACAAAGAAACATATCTATCAATTGTTCCAGTATTAATAAATTTAAAGTATTCTTCCGAGTGTTCAACGCTATCTGTCAATAACTTTTTTATTTCATATGCTTCAGAAACTGTTGCTGCTCCCCTAACCTCAGCTAAGTCACCAAGTTTTGGGAAAGACATCATTTTATTAATTATCTTGGTTGTTTCGTTATTCTCTGCAAATAATACATCCCACTTATCCTGTTTGTTAAATTCTTCTACCCTTACATCATTCTCCCATGCTACGGTTTCTATATCCGACATAACTGCCATTTTTACAAATGTATTCGCTTTCAACTTGTTAGAAATAAAAGTAACCGGATAAACTGCAGCTTCTTTAAATACATTTACATTTGAATAATCACGTATTTCACTAATAGAGTTTTCAACCATAATATTTCTAATCACTTTTGCATAATCTGCTGCAATTATTTTATTAGGAATGATGAAAGATACATTTCCTTTCAAATTAGTGTTCATATATCCTGATTCTACAAACAAAACAAATAAATCCCAATTGCCTCTAGCTGATGTATATTTTATATTACAAAGTTCTCTGAATTCTGGCATATTTCTAACCATACTTTCTGAATCAACATAAGGTGGATTTCCAATTGCAATATCAAACCCTTTTGCAATTCCAAACATCCATTCAGGATCAAACCATTCACTTGAAATATTTTGATTATAGGGATCCCATTCTGCAAACTGCCTAGCACTTACATTACTTAATCCCTTTTTTCCCAGAAGATTACTCATTTCTTCTCTGATTTTTTGATCTTCTGTTCTATATTTCCTTTTTGTTTTAGGCGTTTTTGCAGAAAACATTCTGTGACGAACTTCCTTTAACTTCTTTTCAAGCTCATGTATTTCTGGATTATCAAAGATATTTATATTATTATCCGGTTTTTCAATACCAATCAATGTATTTGCAGAAACAAATTTTGTTTCAAGATTTGGTAGAGGTCTTATTCCAAAATTATTTTTATCTTTATCAGTTCTCTGATCAACAATGAGTGAAATAAAAAAACGAAGTTTACTAATTTGTGTTGCTATTGGTTGAATATCCACACCATAGATACAGTTTTCAATAAGATATAATTTTCTTCCATAATCAAGTTCATTGTTATCAAAAGCTGTTTCGATGTCTTCGATAACTTTTTCTCTTATACCAGAATCTCCAATTGCATTAGCTTTTTCAATTTGTCTATCTTTCCATAGTTTGTTACTTGGATCAAGTTTATGAAGTATATGAACTAATTTATGCAATATTCCCATAGGAAAAGCTCCAGAACCACAGGCAGGGTCAAGGATTTTACAGTTATCAATAGCGTTTATTAATACTTTAGTCTCTTCAGCATTAAATATATTTTCCTTTTCATTGTATCCAAGAAGAAATTCTAATCCTACTTCTGCATCTTCGCTTTTCATACCAATTTCAGATTCAAGTTTTTGCTTTAGATAAGCTTTAAGCGATTCATCCACCATATAATTCACAATTTCTCTAGGTGTATAAAAACTTCCTGTCTGTTTTCTTGCCGTTGATTTTGTTTCCGGATTATAGCTTGCTAATAGATTTTCAAAAACTCTTCCCAATAATTCCGGGTCAAGTGCTATATCTTCTTCAATTGGCGTATTTTCAGTAATTGTAAATTTATAACTTTTCAAAATATTAAAAAGACCATTAACAGTTACATCTTTTTGCTTATTATCTCCTAATTCTCCTGACAGGTCTGCGTGTTCACCTGTTCCAAAAAAAATATAATCAGGGACACATAGAGAATTATCTTCTCTATCTGAAAAACCGTCTTCATATACTATGACATCGCCACCTTTTTTTCCTTTCAAAACAGGATTTGGAGCATCCAGACATTCAAATAATCCTCCATTCATAAATGGAACAATTTTCTCAACAAGATCAATAAATAACTGTGAATTCTTAAAATAACTTTCATATCTCATTAAATTCGTTACATTCATATTTTGACCTTTATTTCGAAACTTTCGCTCTCCAACAACTTGATTTAATGTAGCAAAAAAAAGATTCTGTAATATAGCCCTGTAATATTCACTTCCCTTAGTTTTATAATCAAAATCTTTTTTCTTCCTTGATTCAAAAGAATTTAGAAGTTCATCTTTTATATATTTTTCATCGAATAGTTGTTCTGGAACAAGGTTTTTTTCCTTGATAAACCAGACAAAAAGAAGTCGTGTAAGAAGTCTTATTAGATTTTTAGCATTATGTTCTTTTACTTTTTCAACTTTTCCTAAAACTGTAGTTTTATCTTCTTCCAAGTTGGTAGTTGGAAAATGAACTTCCTGTAAAGCCCAAAAATACCAGTTGGATAAATCCCGATAAAAACGCTTATTCAGTTCTTTTGTATCAAGTGTTGTCTGCCATGCATTATGCAATTCAACAAAACTTTTGAACTTATGAATTCTGTAGAGTTCAGAAAAAGATAGATCAAATAAGATTTCTATATGAGCTCTATGAGGTTCGTTTATGTTTATATCCTTAATGACTGTAACTTTTTCAAGTACATCTTTCTGTGAATCTTTACGATTTAATCTTCTATTTATTACTGAAAGAGTTATGTTTTCTCCATATCTAAATATAATTAATACTGGCATTGGAAAAACTTTATTTATCTCTCTAGTAATTTGAGCAAGCTGTGAGCGATTATAATCATTTTCTTTCAGGTCCAGGCTGAAAAAAAGATATGTTTCAATTATTGTATTATCAACTTGTTTTTCTTCAAAATTATCATTACAATCTTCCATCTCTTTTTTTGTCAATTGAAATAATAAGTCAATTGATTTCCAGTCTGCTACAATTGCTTTTTTTTCGTTGAATTTTTTGTCTTCTACTATAAATGATTCTTTAAAATAATCATAAGTTTTTTGAGATAGCGGATTTTTCCGTGATGTGTTATACCCTAAAATATTAAAAAGTTCGATTGATGCTTCATGAACAGTTTTTATTAAAAAATTTTTAATAGCAGTTTTAATAGCAGTTTTTAAATCCTTTGCATTCATTTTTTTACCTCTTTAACTTATTATTCACATTAAATATAGATATTTTCATAAAATATATTATTACTCATTATCTTATTAACAGCCATGTAACAAGTTCAAAATCTTTCATACCATTTATCTGTTTTTCAATAGGTATAAGAGTAGCTCCACGATCACTTGTCAATAAAGCATTCCCTTTCTTTTTATAAATATTCGTAATTTCAGTTACTGCTTTAGTTAAAAGAGTTGAATATTTATCCATATTCTTACCATTTTCAGTTTCTGTATTGAAAATCCTACACAACTCATTATAAGGTTGTTTTTCATTTTGACACAGAAGGCGAAATATTTCTAAAATTTGTTTTGCATTTGTGTAATTATATCTAACAGTCCCATCATCCCGTATATATATCAGAAAGTAAGGATTCAATGGATTGACAAGCTCATTTTCAGAGGAAACCTTTTTTTGATATAAACAAAATATCACTCCAGGTTTTATTATATATCTAACATTTTCACTAATTTCACGATTTTTTATTAAAGATGCATATTCTCCTGACGGAGATGGTACAACCGCATATAATCCTAAAGGGGATTCTCTTAACCGTAACTTGTTATTTTCTATATAATTCAATAATTCAACTCTGAAATCGTCCAAGGTGAAGTCAGTTAATGAAATTGATTCATCCATATCTTCAATATCAAGAATTTCATTTTGAAGTTTTTTTAGCTGTTTATTCCTATATTTTAAATCATCGTTTATAAGATCGATTTGGTCATTAGCAAGAATATTATCTTCCCCTGTGGCTGTAACATCAACAAGTGCCATGCGACATTCAACTCTTTCCTTCAGATTGATATAATTATCAAGATCATTAGTAGGCCAAAAATTTACAAGTTTAACCGTTTTATTAATACTACCTAAGCGGTCTATACGACCAAATCGTTGAATAATTCTCACAGGATTCCAGTGTATATCATAATTTATTAAAAAGTCACAATCCTGAAGATTTTGCCCTTCACTTATACAATCTGTCGCAAAAAGGATATCAATTTCGGTAGTTTGATTATTAGAATTTAGTTTGTTCCTATTTTTTGATTTTGGAGAAAAATTTAAAAGAATGCTATCATAATAATTTTTCCCAAATGTTGTTTTTGTATTACTTCCACAAACTAATCCACAATGCAGTTTCAAGTCATTATTTATCCATTGTTCCAAATTATCATATAAATACATCGCAGTATCAGCAAAAGCCGTAAATATTAAAACTTTTTTATTTTCTGGATTTATAGGATTTTGTATTTTTTGTTTTATAATATTTTTTAATTCCTGTAGTTTTGCATCTCTGTCAGGCGTCACAACTTTTGCATTATTCATTAAATTAATTAATGCTTCTTTATCTTTTTTTAAATTTTCCAACCACTCATTCAATTTTAAATCTGATAAATCGAACTTTAGTTTTTTCCCAACCTGCCATGCTTCAACTTCATCAGAAACTTCCTCGATTTCTTCCTCGGATGGAGTTAAAAAATCAAAATTTTCTTCCTGACTTTTTTTATCCATTTTCTGAAAATCTGCTATTTTATTTTCAAGATCTTCAATTTTTTTTATTGTTCTTTCAAGCGATATTTCAAATGATTCAATAGAACTTTCCAATCTTTTCAGAAAATTTACCTTCATCATTCCTATAAGAAAATGTTCACGATCTTCCTGTTTAAAATTTATTATTTTATTTCCAGCAAGCGATTCATATTTCTTCTTTTTTTCTTCTTTTATATATTCAGAAGGATTAAATACTGAAAGTTTATATTCTGAAATCTGTTTATTTATACTGTCATAAGACGGAAACCTTTTTTGTGTATCAATCTCAGGATATACAGAATAAGGTTTTTCTCTTTTAGGAAAATTTCCAACAGATTTTAAATCATAATAATTAACAATATGCTTTCTGGAGCGTGCAATTGTTAATTCATCTAGCAGTTTAAAAAAAGAGGTATCCAAATTTTCTAAAAGTTGTTTCATACTTTTATTTTCATTCTTATTTTTAGACCATTTCGTGAAATTCTTCTGTGCATTTTCCAGAGTTAATCTTATACTTTTAATTTTGCAATGCTCGAATAATGCATTATCATTTTCTTCAGTAATAAATGATATTTGATTTCTTAGATCTTTAAGTGAATTGTTAACTGGTGTCGCTGAAAGCAATAATACTTTTGTTTTGGAATTAGATTTTATAATTTTTTCCATAAGCCACTTAGATCTATTCATTCTTGAACTGCCATCATCTTTTACTTTTTCAACTGGATTTCCACGAAAGTTATGAGATTCATCAATTACTACAAGATTATATGTTCCCCAATTGAAATTTTCCAAATCAATATTATTTGCTGTCGACTTACCAGTTTCTCTACCCATATCAGTGTGAAACAACACCGAATAATTAAATCTATCTTTTTTGAATGGATTAAGCATATTATTCTGATTAGCCTGATATATAGTCCAGTTACTTGAAAGTTTTTTCGGACATATTACTAAAACACGACCATTCAATAATTCGAAGTATTTTATTATTGCAAGAGCTTCATATGTTTTACCGAGACCAACACTATCAGCAATAATACAACCATTGTGCTTAAGTATCTTATTTATAGCACCCTTAACTCCATCTTTCTGAAAATCATAAAGTGTTTCCCATATTTCACTATCATAAAATCCGGTTTTTTCATCTAAAAAACCAGATTCTTTTTGTTCACTTAAATAATTCTCAAAAATATGATAAATAGTTTTGAAATAAATAAATTCAGGGTCATTTTCTACATATAACTGATCTAAATATTTTAATACTTCATCTTTGACATCTTCAACAAGACCAGTTTTATCATTCCATATATTTTCAAACCAATCTTTTAATTCCTTACGCTCTCGATCACTATCAACGATTAAATTCAGTTCTATGTTATTACTTCCACCCAGACCAAGTCCATTAACTGTAAAATTGGAACTGCCTGCTATCGCTTTTTCTATTCCGCTTTCCTGAATAACATGATATAATTTTCCATGTAAAAAATTCGGTTTTACCATAGAACGAATTTCAACTTTATTCTTTAACCATTCAGCACATTCTTTTGCCATTTTTTTTTGACTCAATCGACTTTCGATTGGAATAACTAATTTATCATCTTCAATTTTATAATCTCTTGTATTTTTATTTTCAGGGTCTATAGATTTAATAAATGTAGGTTCTCCAAATAAAAATTTCAGTTTTTTTATTTCATCAAGATTTTCTTTTAATCTATAATAAGCATATATTGTAAAATAAGCCGATACAATAGAAATTTCTGAATTTTTATTTATTACTTCTTTAAGGAAATCTCCGACAGAACCATTTTTATAATTATCTTTAATTACAGAATAACTCATCAAATATTCTCCATTCAATGTTTATTTTTCTTTTGAAATAATAATACCATTTTTTCATAATTAAATATATACAATTGTTTACTTAGATAAAAATTAAAATTTAACAATTTTTTTCATCTTTTTAACCCCTGGCAGTTTATTTTAACTGCCAGGGGTTATTGTTTCTAATATGCATTTGTTCTGTTGTATTCAAATGTTGTGCTGGATAATGGTCCACTTTTTATTTTCTGAATGATAAATGTATTGGATATTGGCATTGGTGTCTGTATGTTCCAGTCGTTCAGGTATTCTACTATAAAATCTGTTAAGAGATTATTATTCTGATATATTTTCCCGGTAATTGTTGCTTTATCACTATTTCCAATTTCATCCGGATCATTTGTTATTTGTGTACTTCCATAAACTGGGCCGTTTATGTTGATTTCGGCTTTCCATTTGTCTGTGAATTCGAGTATTATTTTACCGTTAATCACTGTATAATCTGTTTCTGACCCTAAATCCTGATATCCTGTTCCGGTAAATGTTATTGTGCAGGGGTAATAATCTGCATAGCTATATGAACCGTTATAGGTTGGTATAACTGTTAAATCCGTTTTGTAAATTCTGCTTCTGGTTAGTTTTATTTTTGCATTGTTATTGTAACTGATTTCAGAAACTACCTTGATATCTTTTTCCAGATTTTCAAGGTCAAAAGTGCCTAAATTTACTGGATTATTATTTGTATCTAGTGCTTCATAGGAGCAATCCAGAATTTTTCCGTTGATTAATCTTTGATAGATTAACTTATTTGCAGTCGCTGTAACAAAATGTGATACTAAATCTGCTCCAAGATCTTCATTGTAATGCTGAACATCTTCTGTCTCTAGAACTAATGGATCTGATAATTCCAGAACTTGTTGAATAGCTGTTATTACAGATTCTAAATTATTTTCCATTGTGCCGCCTATGGTGAATGTATCTGTTGAGCTGCTTCCTGAACCGCCACATCCTGAATTAAAAATCATAAATCCTCCAATCAATAAATATAAAATTGTTCTTTTCATAAACATTACTCCTTTTGTTTTTATACCGGTATATTTTGAATTCGTAAACCAATGGTACAAAAACTGTGCCATGTAAGAACTGTTATTATTTGTTTGCAACAAACAAGTTATTTTTCATCTTCGATAAAAAAGTTATTGCTGAAACTTCGTTTTACCAAGTTATAAGCTATAATCTATTAAAAACGGGAAAAGAGTGAAGCTGTGAAAAGTGAGATGGTGTAAGGAAAAACATTAGCGTGACTAAAGTCACAATTAGTACAGCTTGTCATTATATGACTTCGCTGATATTAGTTAGATAGTGAAAGAGTGAATGGTGAAGTGATGAGACGGGGGAACTCCATTTCGCTAAAAAATGTTGATTGAACATTTTGATTGGCTATTTCGCTATCTCACAGGTTTTAAATGGTTAAAGAATTAAAACCCTATAAACCCCATAAACCTAAAAAACAAAAAAACCTGGATTCCTGAACTGGTCAGGTATTACAAATCTATATATCAAAAATTGATAGTCAATTATTGATATGTTTTTTAATCAAAAGGATAAAATTAAAATTGAATTAATGAGTCTTTTATTTGTCGAGAAGTATAAATTGATTGATTTTTATAATTTACTTCGATTGAGTAAGCTTATAATACGGAAATAAGGTGAGGATATTCTCATGCACTTTTTTGAGGAAGTTTTAATTGACATTTATTGTTATATTAATTTGTCCAAAAATAATCCCAGAAACTCACAACCTTTATATTTGTAACACTATCATTCTTTATATTAAATTGACTTTGATTATAAGTAATAATATATCTTTCATCTACCTTAAAAGGAAGTTTTTCAATACCATTTATCTCTCTTGACAAATTTTTATTATTTAACTCATAACAAACCTGCACAGCAATTATCTTATTATCTTTTCTTACAATAAAATCACATTCGGTTTCTTTATTATAAAAACATATTTCAAACCCTTTTTTTAAAAACTCACTGAAAACAAGATTTTCTAAAAGTTTTCCATAATTTGAACTAAAGGAAAAACCTAGGTTCATAAATCCATTATCACATAAATAAAGCTTCTTTTTATTATTTATCTGTTCTTTAAGAGAATAAGAAAAAATCTTTATATCACTGAATAAATAACAACTTTCCAATATTTCAATATAATCCTTTACAGATTTATCACTGATTTTTAAAGCTTTTGACAAAGAAGAATATGAATAAAGAGAGGTTAAATTAGTAAGTGCATAAAAACTTAACTCTTTAAACCCCCTAATATCCCTAATCTGATTATTAGCAACACAATCTTTAAGCAGAATTGTATCATAATAAGCACTAAGTACTTCTCTCTTAAACTCATTCTTCAAATCATAAACTTCCACAAATGAGCCATAACTCATCATATCGTCTACTATTTTCAATACTTTTGGCAACTGCTTGTTAACCTCTAATAAACTATTGATATCATTGATCTTTAAAATCTCACTAAAACTAAGAGGAAAAACTTTTGTCGAAATATACCTACCGGTAAGTAGCGTAGCCAATTCACCACCCAACAACGATGAATTTGATCCTGTTATATAGATCTTATCAAATTCACCACTGTCATAAACACTTTTAACAAATTTTTCCCACCCATTAATCGCCTGCACCTCATCCAGAAAAAGAAACTTCACTTTCTTCTGAGTAAGTTTTTCAGCAGTCTGAATAATCTCATAAAAACCCTCGGAATTACTTGAATATTTCATAAAAAAAGGATCATCCAGATTTATGTAAAGAATCTCTTTTGAGTCAATCTTTTCAGCAAGAAAATTTATAACAAGCTTAAATAATGAGGATTTCCCTGATCTTCTGATACCCTGCAAAACCTGTATATGCTTAGTGTTCAGATTATTGATAAGTTTGGGAAAAATCTCTCTTTCATATAAATCAGCATAATTCTTTTCCCAATGCTTATTTTGAGATATTATCACTTTATTCATAGTATAATCCTTGTTTTTATATGTTTTCTCGTATTATATTCCGAAATATCAAAATTGTCAATAAGCAAATCCTAATTATATCAAAAATACCTTATACACTTTGCTTCATATAAATAAAGGGATTACAGGATAAACAACATTCTCAGGATGACTGTTAATATCAATATATCTAACCTCTAGGGAGTATCGTGAATATAATAATTAGCACACCATCTCTGATTTTGATTATTATTCTTAAATCACCTACTCTTAATCTGTGAAATTCTTTCAGATCACCTGTTAATCTTCTGACATTTTTATTTTCATGAATGTTTTCGGATTGCGAGAGAAGTTCAATTTTTTTTATTATCTTTTTCTGGATATTTGAGGGAAATTTCTTTAATTGTCTTATGCTTTCTTTTGTATATTCGACTTTAAGCATTTAAAAGCTTCTTGACTTTATCATGAGATATTGTATCTCCTTTTTCAGCTTCATTTATTGCTTTTGCCAGTGAATTGTAATATTTTTTATTTGTGATTATCTCAATTGTTTCTTTGTGTGCAAGAATGTATTCGTCAACTAATTCTTCAATTATCTTGCTCATCGGGATATCGTCAATATTTTTTGAATTTAGTACAGATTGTCATAAGAGTGAGATGGTGAAGTAGTGAAGTGGTTAAGTAGTGAAATGGGAAAAGCAAAAACTTTAAATCTAATTCACAATTTGGCGATTTCGCTATCTCACAGGTTTTAAATGGTTAAAGAATTAAAACCCTATAAACCCCACAAACCATAAAAATAACTGGATTCCTGAACTGGTCAGGAATTACAGTCATAGATCAATTATATCTCCGGCATATAGATGATTGATATCTGTTTTCATATATTTTTTTAGTATTGAATATGAATCAATTCCAGTACAATGTCCAAAATAGCAATATTCGGGATCAAGTTCATCTATATATTGGGAAATTTCTATAAGTTCATCTTCATTTTTGTGAAGTAAATGTGTTCCGCCTATAATTGCATAAATTGGTTTTTTTAGATTGTTTCTAATATATTCAATTGTATTTTTTATTCCTGAATGTGTACAACCAAGTATTATAACTATTTTGTTTTTATATTCAATTGCCATTGCCATATCATCTATCATGATATCTACCCTGTTATCAGACATTATATGTCCTGAATTTTTTTCATATTTACGAGGTATTTCACCAGTTAAATATATTTTATCGTATATTTTTGTAAAGTTTTGGGTGAATTTTAATAATATATCTTTTTTTATTAAATTTTCTTTATTAAGTTTTTGACTTATTCCTGTATATCTATTGCTATTACTTGAAATTCTTTTTGTAAAACATTTTTCATGCAAATAAAAAGGTTTATATTTCATACTATCGAGTATATGAACAAATCCGTCAGAATGATCATAATGACCATGACTTAATACAAATATATCAATAAAATCTGTGTTAATATTTAGAGTTTTTAAATTATGTTGTATTGCTAAACCTTGTCCTGAATCAAAAAGAATTTTTTTACCATTGTATTCAATTAAAAGACTTAAACCATGTTCTGCAAGAAAATCTGGTTTTCTTGCAGAATCCACAGTAATTATCTTTATATTTAAATTACTCATTTTATCTTTGAAGCAAATGAAGAATCTAATTCCATAAGCATTTCATAAGTTTCTCTATGTGAATAACCTATGATATTTCTTTCATTTCTGTATTGGTGTAGAATGGGGTCAAACCGGTTTGACCCCTAATTTCTTATATGATTGATTAAAAGCTTCACTATCAACTTCAATATAGTCATTTTTCAAATAATCAAAAATACTATGACTCTTATTTATCAGGATAGATTTGAAATAAAGCCAAATATCAAAATTAAAATTAATTTCTTCTACCACATCTTCGTTTGATTTTAATACATAAACAAAAATACTTCTAAAAACTATACCATTTGTAAGCATGCTTGGTGACCCAACTTTATTTATATAGTCGGGCACTCCAATTTTGTTAACTAACGAATTAATATCTTCATATTTATCTATACCTTTATATTTTTTTAATAATTCTATTTCTTTATCTTTTCTTATCAAATAATTATATTTTTTTATTATTTGATTATCGGGAACATTACAATTTGTTTCAATAGATTCTAATTTATTATTATAATTAAATTTAAATATAATTATTCCATCGCAGTCAGTTAAAATTATCTGTAAATATTTTGAGTCATTATCTTTAATAAATGATAGCTCTAATTTTTCGGTTAAGTTTTGAAAAAAAGTTTCTACATCTTTTAAAGAAATCTCTTCAGAAATATTTTTTAAAAAATCATTAATATCAGAATTTTTAATTTCTTTAAAAATTAAACTTCTTTTAAAATCCTCTTCTTTTTTATAATCAAAAACATTGATATTACTAAACAATTCATAAGGTAATCTGAAAATAAAAAAAACAATCAAGCCTTTAAATAAAAATATTAATATTAATATTAATATTAAATTATAAAGTTTTTTCATTATATATTTTGTTTTACTCACAATTTTTCTCATTATACTCTTTTATTTTTTTTACAAAATCAAAAACTTCTTTTGGTGTAGTAACAAAATTATCAGGAAAATTCTTCACTCCCTCAAATTCATCTTTCAGCATGTCTGTATATTTATCATCATCAGGCATTCCGGATATAATACTCCATAAAACCTCATCATCACAATTATTACCTAAAACACTATATAACGGTTTATTATTTTTTAATTTTTTTATATATGAAGAAATTTTCTTTTCATTAAAATTATTTATTTCTATAACATTTAAAATACTATCATTGTAAATTTTCAGAGTTATTTTTTTACTATTAAATGTTGAAGAATCCCATCCTAAGGGGTCTACATAATTCACTGGATTATTTGCTACATAAGCATAATTGTTTAACTGTGATGGGTTATATACAACAGATGGATCGTTATTAAGCAATCCTGCTTCATTGTATTTGTCTTTCTGCATAAATCTTCCTATAGTTGGATCATAATATCTTGAGCGGTAATAATACAACCCTGTAATCTCGTCATATTCTCTTGAAGTAAATCCAAACCCTGATATAGATTCTTTCTCTTCTTCTCCATAAGCTCTGTATCTTCTGTAATCTTTCATAATTCCATCTTTATCAAAGATTGCCTTAATGTTTCCAAGATAATCTCTGATATAATATTCTTCATTCCCATTACTTTCTATTTTACCATATATCTCATCTATATTCTGCCCTGATATATATTCTTCTTTGATTTCTCCATCTCCATTCTTTATCTCAAATATATTCGATCCTGCATAACTGAATCTCTCATATTCAGACTTTTCTCCACTCACCTTTCTTTCTGTCCTGTTTCCAAATACATCATAACTGTATTCTACTATATTTCCATCCTTTAGAAGTTCTAGATTATTTACTGATTATCATGGAAATATCATCTGTACGATCAAATAATTTCTGTGGCAATCTCCAAAAAGCACTTTTGTAGTTATTCCCAAGCTAAAAATTTCAATTTTTTTTGATTGTTTTATATGTTTTAATTCAATAAAAAAAACTCCTCTGGAAAAATGTCCCATGGCTACACCGAGAATAAGGAATTATATGATCAATTTCAGCGATAAAAAGCCTGTGAATTATAACAAATCATTATTATTTTAATCTTTTACGAACCAATGTACCTATTAGACCATTATTGTGAATAATTTCACAATTAAATCTTCTGAATAATTATAATAAATTTTTGATTGTTTTATGAAATATTTTGTCGTTTTTTGTCTGTTTTTTTGAAGTTTTTTTGTTTTTTTATATATTTCACAGAATCAACATTTGGAATAATATTCGCAGGAGTTTGCGGGATAATGGTATTTATATCACCTGATGAACTATTACCATCAGCTGAAAAATTTGGAGAACATCATCTGTCAATAGATTGAATCGAGGGTCAAATACTATAATCAAAAAAAAAAATATCTGACAGCAATTACGAGAACTCGTTAGAAATTTTTCAATTAAAAAAAAGTATGAAAGATTTTTTAAAACAAACACAAAAAAAATCTACTGATTCAAGTTAGAAAACTCAATTCTTTGTTTTTACTGAATAGCTTGTTGATTTTTCTCCTTCGCCAAAGGAGTTTTCTGCACTTACATTGAATTTATATAAAGTATCTGAGTTAAGATTGTTTATTTCAAGAAAAGTATTGGTTACATTTGTCTGAACAACATTGTCATCAGCATATATATTATAAAAATCAGAACCTGGAACACTATTCCATATTAAAGTAAGTGAATTATTTTTAACATCAAGTGAATTTACAAATGCTACTCTTGAAGGAAGGGTTTTTATTGTAACTATATCCGATTCAAGACCTGTTCCTGAATTGTTATAGCAAACGACTGAAAAGTCATAATTAGTTCCTGGATTAAGATCTGCAATATACAAATAATTATTTGCTGTAGAATTTCCAGTATAACTACCATTTTTCTTAACTCTATAATGAGTTGCTCCATTAGAATTATTCCATCTTAATGTAAGGCTTGAAGTTGTAAGCTCTGAATACAGTATTCCTGATGTTTTTTCTGGTGGCATTATAACTGTTAACTCTTCTGATTTTTCACCTTCTATATTGTTTTTTAATGCAGATATACTAACTTTATATATATTTCCAGATTGTCTATTAAGTACATTTGTGAAGTTATTTAAAGTTTCAGTTCCATAAAATACATTATCAACATATATTCTATAGCTATCTGCTTTATTATCTAAATTCCAGTTTACTTTGAAATAAGTATCTCCAATTTCTGATATATTTATATTCTGTGGTGGTGAAAGTAAGGTTGAAACAGCATAATTTGCCGAAATATCTCCTTTCCCACTTG
>JALOAF010000019.1 GCA_023228925.1 Candidatus Absconditabacterales bacterium
CAAATTCAGGATTAACATCAACCTTAATATTATATCCTGCTAAAGAGTTCATTATATCAATGATTTTTTTTAGATGAACTTCACTTGATGAAGAGATATTATAAACTTCACCACATTTACCATTTTCAAGAAGCTTATCATAACATTCACAGACAAATCTCACATCAGAAAAATCTCGAATAACATCAAGATTACCTAATTCAATATTATCTTTTTTTTCTTTGTAATGTTTTACAATCTTAGGTATAAGAAAATGATCTTCCTGACCAGGGCCAGTATAATTAAAAGGTCTTGCAATAATTAAATTTAATCTATCCATATAATTTTTTGCAATAAACTCCATAGCAAGTTTACTGATTGAATAATGATTAACAGGTTCTGGTATAACATTTTCATTTACAATACCTTCCGCATTTCTCCCATAAATATTAGCAGAACTGGCCAATATTATTTTTTTAGGACTTTGTCCAGTTTCAAGCAAAGCATTAAGAAGATTTTCCACTCCTAAAATATTAACTTTATAAAAAGGCAGAGAATTATCAACATCAATAAATGATAATGCTGCTAAATTTATAATATAATCAGGACGAACCTTATCAACAACATCTATAATCTCAGAATAATTAGTAATATCACAGGTATATATAATAGGGATTCGGGACTCGGTTTTTCCCGATATTTTCAATCCAACATTATTTAAACAAGTCCCATATATATCAAATTTTTTATTTAATACTTGATATAACCACTTGCCAGTAAAACCCTCAATTCCAGTTATCAATAATTTTTTCATAATTTATAAATTGTACATTAGTACATAAAGTGTATACTAGTACAGAAAGTGTACACCGGTACAGAAATGTACATCAGTACACTCTCAGTACAATTTTCTGTACACCTCTCATACACTGTTTGTACTTACTCAGTACCGCCTTTGTACATCTTTAGTACTGCTCTTGTACTCTCTCCTTTCAATAACTTCTAAACAACCAATCTGGTCTTGTTTCAATTTCATCATATTTATTTATAGCTCTAACAAAAATATACTGTCCCAGATCTGCAGTTCTATTTTTCAATATTTTGTTTATTAAATCAATATCTGAACCAATAATCTCTCTTGCCTCAAAATCATGAACATCCTGAGTAAAAGCAATATCAATCTCAAAACCAAATCCTTCAAGAAACATAATTATCTCTTTTAAACTATATTCCCGATTATGTCTGCCATAAGCTCCATATCCTGAATATGGATCATATATATTACTACCCGAAATAATCTTAATTATATTTTCTAATCTAGCAATGTTAGGTGTAGTAAGAATTAGATATCCATCTTTTCTTAAATTCTTTTTAATATTTATCAAAGCTTTATATGGATCATTTGAAAGATGTTCAATAACTTCACAAAAAAGTATAACATCAAATTTTTCTTTATAATCTAATTCATCTTTTTCAATATTTATATTTTTATATACAAACTCAAACTTTTCATTTTCATCAATATTCTTTACTGATTGTGAACATTCAATATTATCGGTTATTCCAAAAAAATTTGTATATTTTATATCAAAATCAAAATATTTCTCTAAAATTACAGATATAAAATACGGATTACTTCCAATTTCTAAAATGTCTTTAACTTTTTCAGGAATTAAATTTACAGTATAAATAAATCTTTTAAAGTCACTTTCAAGATAATTATAAAGTTCTTTATTTGCTACAAGATCAAGATTTTTTAAATAATTAAAAATTTCTTTCTCATCCAATTCTGATTTTAACAGAATATTATTCTTTTTTTTATCAAAAACTTTTAATTTTTTTTTTATAATAAAATCTTTTAAAAAACGCTTTAACATTTAAACCTCATTTAATAAAAAAATACATTGTACAAAAATGTAAATCCGTACAGAAGTGTATGTTAGTACATAAAGTGTACTCTGGTACACCTTTCGTACAGTACTATACACTCTCATACACTATTTGTACACTCTCAGTAACGCCTTTGTACGCTAGTACAGAAGTGTATGTTAGTACATAAAGTGTACTCTGGTACCGCTCACGTACTGCTCTTATACACTCCTAATACCGTTTTTTTACACTCTTCGTACTGCTTTTGTACCGCCTTGCTCCTTTACTGCTCTTATACATTTTTTATTTATTTAATTTTCTAAACCTCTTATTATCTTCATCAGAAATAATTTTTGAGATTTGAGGTTTTATATGACAAAAATATTTTCTATCTCTATCCAAATAATTGGTTTTTTCATCAAGCTGATATATTCTTGCCTGCACTAATCTCATTCCAGCAATTAATTCTATAACATTATTAGAATTATTATAAAGTTCAAGTGGAAAACATCCAGTAAACCCAGGTTGAACAATAGAATTAAATGAAATACCTATTTTATTTACAGAACTCCTGGTGTTAAGTTCAACAAGGATATCTTCCGGTAATTTAATATACTCAAGAGTATTAGTTACCACAAGTTGTCCTGGAAAAAGTAAGAAAGGTTCTCCAAATTCTCTCTTAGTAATTTGGAAACAAGCTCCAACACCATTTTCATCATACAAAGACAATTTAGAATATCTGGTATTTACAGACACATAAAAATCAAATCCTAACCTCAAGTCCAAAGATATCTCGCCTATTTGATTAATATCTAATAACGGCGATATATAAAAACCTCTAATATCATTATTTTTTATTATCTCATTTAATTTATTTTTAGTCAGTAACTTCATCAATACTATTCCATTGTTTTTTTATCATGTAATCTCTAATTGATTTTTGGACAAGATTATTAATAATATCAAATTTTTTCTTTTGGGATAATCTTCCAAAATCACCTTCATTTATTCTATCAGACAATAAAAATTCCCATCCAATTTCAAATATTTTCTTTAATTCAAAATCGTTTTCAATTTGGATTGGCACAAAATTTTCAAAATAAATAAAATATTTTTCAAATTCAATTTTATGATATACAAGTTGTCTATTATATCTTGTAATCTTAATACCTTCATTAATAATATTAATAATGTCATTGTTTTTTCCAAATAAAAAATCCTCAACAACATTAATTCTCAAATCAATATCAGGATGAGTATATGAAACATTACCTTGATCAGAAAATTTTAATTTTTTTAACAATTCAATAAATCCTTTTCCTGAAAACTGAGCACCATACAAATCGGAGAAAAATTCTTTTAAATAATTTTCTGCAATTTTTTTTCTGTCATTTGTTTTAAAATAATCAAAAATGTCAATATTTAATAATTTTGATAAGATATTAAATACTTCATCAGTGTAAAAAAGAAGTATCGCATTAGAAATTGCATAATTTCTCTCAATAAAATGACCCGCCTCGTGAAATAAAGCAATGTTATTTAAAGGAATATCTTTATAATTTTCCGGTAAACCCATAATAATATATTTTTCACTAATATTATTAATATCAAACAAACTTTTTATGTCAAAATCATTATAAATACAATAATTAAATTCACCCAACATTTTTGTTAAGATTTTCAAATTTGTTTTAAAATCACTTTCTAATATTTTCTCGATTACAAATATAACTTCATATGGAATTAATTTATTTATACTACCCCTTAAAAAACTTATAGTTAAAAACAAGTTATCTCGATAATTTCTTAAATAGTATATGTCCGTTTCTACAGTTAATGTGTTTTCAATATCAGCATTGATTGAATCAATTAATTTAACAATGTTTTTATCGAAAAATGGAGTAAGATAAATATTTTTTAAAATATCTTGTAGATTTTGTATATCGATAATCTCAAGATCAATTTCATTCATGTTCTTTAATTATTTGCAAAATTATATCAGATATTTTTTGAATCACTCCAGAATCCTGAGTTTTATCAATGTTCTTCTTAACAAAATCAATTATTTCACCGTTTTCCATTAATAAATATGCTAAGCGAATTGATTCTGCTTCTGCATTTTTTATCTCATTTTTATCATTTAATATTGCAATACTTTTTCTCAATAAATTGGTTATCTTTTCACGATTATTTTGTCTTGAATTCTCTCTACACAATTTTTTTATATAAAAATTTTCATCTTCAAAAAAATTATACTGTTCTGCAAACATAATCAACACTCCTTATATTATAAATATATCACAAATAAAACAAAAATAAAAATAAAAATTCAGGATTCGTGGGTTATTTAATTTCAATTTTATTTCCTTTTTTATTAAGTTTATAAATTAAAACATTTAACATTATACTTATATCTTTAATAAATTCATATATTTCTATTAATTGTTCTTTACCTGTTAAATTAATTTTTTCACATATAATCACTTGAGTTTCCAATTCATATAACGATCCAAGAGATATATGTAAAAATTTAACATAATCTTTAGTAGTTTTTCTACCCCATCCTTCAGCAATATTTGAAGGAATTGAAACCGATGCTCTTCTCATCTGAGATACTAAACCAAACTTTTCGATTTCACAAAAATTGCTTGTTTTTATATAAATTTCTTGAACCAACAACATAGATTTTTTCCAAACATCTAATTCCTTATAACTTGTAATCATATAATCACCCAATTCCCGGTTTTATCCCATCTTTATCCCAGTTTTTCCCCATTTTTATCCCGGTTCCACCCCAGTTCCATCCCGGTTCCATACCGGTTCCACCCCAGTTCCATCCCGGTTCCATCCCGGTTCCATCCCGGTTCCACCCCAGTCTTTCCCGAAGGATTTTCCTTTTTATTTAAAAGGAAAATCCTCTTTCATTTCTTTTAAGGTCTGCTTCAACCATCATTTTACAAAGTTCTTCTAATGATGTTTCAGCTTCCCAGCCTAATTCATCTTTTGCTTTTTTTGCATCACCAATAAGAAGTTCCACTTCTGCCGGTCTAAAAAATTCAGTATTAACTTTCACTAAAATATTACCAGTCTTTTTACATTTACCTATTTCATCAACACCTTTACCAGACCATTCAATTTCAATATCAACAGCTTTAAATGCAAGTTCAACAAAATGCCTTATTGTCCAAGTCTTATTTGTTGCAAGAACATACACATCAGGTTTTTCAGCCTGCATCATAAGATACATACCTTCAACATAATCTTTTGCAAACCCCCAGTCTCTTTTAGCATCCAAATTGCCGAGTTCCACACAATCCTGCTTACCAAGCTTAATCTTTGCAACAGCATCTGTAATCTTACGAGTAACAAACTCTCTCCCTCTTAATGGAGATTCATGATTGAAAAGAATTCCGCAACATCCAAATATTCCATAAGACTCTCTGTAATTTATTGTACTCCAGTGAGCAAATAGCTTAGCAACACCATAAGGACTTCTTGGATAAAATGGAGTTTTTTCACTCTGAGGTATTTCCTGAACTTTTCCAAAAAGCTCCGATGTTGAAGCCTGATAAAATCTGGTATCAGGTTTAATAACTCTGATTGCTTCAAGAAGATGAAGAGCTCCCAAACCGGTAATATGAGCAGTAGCTAAAGGCTGCTTAAATGATACTCCAACAAAACTCTGAGCCGCCAGATTATATACTTCATCAGGCATAATATCTTTAATCATCAACATTGCATTAGCCTGATCAATAAGATCAAAATCAACTAGATGTAAATTAGAATGATTATCTATACCTAATTCTTCTATTCTCCAGAAATTAACAGAACTGGTTCTTCTATAAGTACCATAGACTTCATAACCTTTGTTTAATAATAATTCAGCAAGATAAGCACCATCCTGCCCAGTAACACCAGTAATAATAGCTTTTTTCATGTTTATACCTCATCTATAATATTCTTTAATAATATCACAAATATAATCAATATCTTTTTCCTCAAGACCATAATACATTGGTAATCTAATCAATTTTTCACTTTCTCTAGTAGTAAAATTATCTTTTCCATAAAATTCTCCCAGCTTCAACCCTGCAACCGAAGAATGTAAAGGAATATAATGAAAAACAGAATAAACATCATTATCTCTTAAAAATTTAATCAAAGCAGTCCTTTCATCCAAGTCTTTTGTTTTAATATAAAACATGTGTGCATTATGTTCACATTCTTCAGGAATAAAAGGTAATCCAATATAATCATTTAATTCTTTTAAGTTATTGTAATATAAATCCCAAGTATTTAAACGATTTTTATTGATTTTTTCAGAATTTTCTAACTGTCCATAAAGAAAAGCAGCATTTAACTCGCTTGGAAGATAACTAGAACCAATATCAACCCACGAATATTTATCAATTTCACCTCTGAAAAATTTAGATCTATTAGTACCTTTTTCTCTAATTATTTCTGCTCTTTCAATAAATTTTTCATTGTTGATTATTAAAGCACCACCTTCTCCACACTGGTAATTTTTTGTCTCATGAAAACTAAAACATCCTATGTCTCCAATTGTCCCCAAAGGTTGTCCTTTATATCTTGACATGACTCCCTGAGCAGCATCCTCAATAACAAACAATTTATTTTTTCTGGCAATTTTCATAATAGTATCCATTTCACAGGAAACGCCTGCATAATGCACCGGAACAATTGCTTTTGTTTTTTTTGTTATTGCTGCTTCAATTAAGTTCTCATCAATATTCATCGTATCTGGTCTAATATCAACAAAAATAATCTTTGCTCCCCTTAGAGCAAAAGCATTTGCAGTAGATACAAATGTATACGAAGGCATAATAATTTCATCACCAGGCTTTATATCAATAAGCAATGCAGCCATATCTAAAGCATGAGAGCAGGAAGTTGTAAGCAAAGCTTTTTTACAGTAAAATTTTTCCTCAAACCACTTATGGCATAATTTAGTAAACTCTCCATCTCCTGATAATTTATTATTGACTAATGCTTTGTTGATATACTCAAATTCTTTTCCAACAGTAACAGGTTTATTAAATGGTATCATTTTTTTCTCCTATCAATAAAAATCCAGATGAAATATTTTTCGCCATTGGGTGAAATCTTAAAATAATATCCAAAAACTTTATTGGAAATAAAACTAACATGAAAAACAATTGAAAAACTGAAAATAATTTTTTAGATCCAAAACTAAACAATATTGCCAAAAAATCTTGTAATATCCATAAAAAACCAGAAGCTGGTCCACCACTGACTTTGATACTTTCAATTTTAAAATCTTTAAATAATTCTTTTATACCTTCACTTGTTACTCTTGTAAAATCATAAGGCGAAGCATGAAAAGCTTGTATAAAAGGAAAAAAACAACAAATTTTGCCTCCAGGTTTTAAAACTCTTTTAATTTCCTTAACTATGATTTTTGGATCAGAAACATGTTCCAAAACAGCTATATTTATAATATTATCAACAGAATTATCTGCAAAAGGCAATGTAGATATATCGCATACTATATTTACATTATCATAATCAAAAATATCCACATTTAAAATTTTATTATTAACATTTGAATTTCCACTTCCTAAATTTATAAAAATACTATTATTATCTTCTGATAAATTTTGTTTTATAAATTTTTTCACTTGACCATCAACATATACTGGACTTATCAAATAAATTAAAAAATAATAAAACTTCGAAAATTTTTTTAATATATATTTAAGTTTATCCAGAGAATCAATAATATCTGCTTCATTCAAGTTACTAAAGTATATTTTACCATCCCTGTAAACATATTCTTTACAACATATTTTACATGCAAATTTATCATTTTTTTTATATAAAAAATTCTTGCATTTAGGACAAACTAAATTTTCTAAAATTAATTTATTCACATCACCCTCTTGATACCCCTGACAATATTACCCCTAATACAATGAAAAAAAGCCCTGCTAATTTAATTAAATTTGTCGGTTCTTTAAATAAAAAAACTGAAAAAATAAAAACCAAAACAAATGAAAGACTCATAAACGGATAAGCATATGATAAATTAAATTTAGTCATAGCAGCCATCCAACATAAAGAAGCAAGAAAAGCTGAAATAAAACCTGATAAAATAAATGGATCAAAAAATAATTTTAACAGAAAAAAGATTTTTTCAATTAAAACTTCCGGCATAACCCCATATTTAATTATTCTCCATTTAAGTACCAATTGTCCATAAACAGTAAAAAATATAGTTCCAAAAATATATAAATAATTAATCATTTTCCCAATATCCTAGTATATTAAATTCTTTGTTGTCAATTTTTATTTCTATAAAATCTTTTGGATCCTCATAATCTATTATAAAAACTCTTTCTCTGATTTTTATTCTTGGCATAGGAATGGGAGTAAATGCCTTTATAAAATTTATTAATTGTATTTCACTATTTATATTATCAATATCTAAAATATAATCCTTTAAACTCCATTTCCCTTCAATAGATTCCTCATAATTATTTTTAACAATATTATAATCAGGATAATAATTCACAATATTTTCTATAATTTTCTTTGATAAAAATCCTAGATTTTTCCTTATATTTCCATCATGTAAATATGGATTTAAAAGTTTTTCCTGAAATATCAAAGGACCTGCATCTAATTCATTAGTTGCAATATGAGCGGATAATCCCAATATAATTTCTCCATTGAGTAAACTCCATGTAGTAGGTGTTGCTCCTTTGTGTTTTGGCAACAAAGAAGGATGTATATTTATTATTTTTTTAAATTTTGAAATATGTTTTTCTTTTAGGATTCTATGAAAAGAAAAAATAATACCCAAATCTGCACTTTCACAATTCCATTTTCCTTTTTCCTCAATATATTCATATTTAATATTATTTGACTCACATATATTTTCAATACTATTTACTTCAAAGTATTTAAATTTTGATTTTTCTTGTCTGGTATATACTTTAATTAATTTAATGTCATTCAATTGTAATAAATACGATAGCAAATAATATCCATAACCGTTTAAACAAAAAATGATAACTTTAATTTTATTTTCCATCATCTAATATCCCATAAGTGTTTTTTATAATTGTATTAGGTCTGTTTTTCGTCTCAATAAATATTTTTGATAAATAAATGCCTATTATACCATTAGAAAAAATGACTAATCCTCCAACAAACCAAATAGATAAAATCAAAGAAGTCCAACCTTCAATTTCGACTCCTAACATCAGTTTATTATACAAAAAATATGTTATAACTAAAATAGAAAAAATTAAAATAATAACTCCCAAGTTAAAAATCCAAATTAAGGGTTTAGCACTAAAAGAAGTTATTGCGTTAATTGCTAAAGCAATCTTTTTACGAAAAGTATAAGTTGTACCTATCCTTAAAATTTTTTTTACTTGAACTGGAATTTGAATAAAACCAGTTATTTCCCATAATCCTCCAATAAATATTTCACTTTCCTGAAATTTAATAAGAGAATTTACATAATTTTTTTTCATTAATCTTGCAGTAATAATATTTTCAGGTATTTGTTCATTTGAAAAAAAATTAAAAACTTTATAAAACAATTTACCTGTGATTTTTTCAAATATTTTTCCTTTTCTATCTCTTTGAACACCATAAACAACATCTATATCATCATTGCTATTAATGTTTTTCCAAAATATTTCTAGTAATTCTGGTTCTTCCTCTAAATCAACATCGATAAGAAATATATAATCTCCGGTAGCAAATTTTAATCCTGTCATCATAGCTTTATGATGACCAAAATTTTTTGAAAGGTTTATGATTTTAACATTTTTATCATTTTTCCAAAATTCAATTGCATTTAATAATGAGTTATCGGGTGAACCATCGTTAACAAAAATTATTTCATAATCCTTTGTAATATTCAAAATTGTATTTAGAATCCTTTTATAAAATTCTTCAATATATTTTTCAGAACAATACAAAGTTGTAACAACTGAAATTTTCATTTTTTTTCTCCGAAACTAATCATATAATCTTTATAATTAGGTCCAACATTAAAAATTAAATCTAATATAGAAACTCCATGTTCAAAATCACCATGTAACTGCTCATACTTTTTATAACCTGAATAATCCATCCACTCGATTTTTATATTTTCTCTTTCGAACAAATCCTTGTCTAAATAACATTTTGCTGCTGGGCCACTTAAATATATATTCGCATTGCATTGTTTACAGATATCTATTAAAGGTTCAGTTTTAGTGCCTGAAAAATAAAAATTTTCAGAAAATAATATCTTAGTTTTAATATTTAAAATTTTATTGATTTTTTTTATAAATAAATAATTAATCTTTGACAAATTTGAATCTTGATTATTTAAATATATTTCTTCAAAAACATCTGAATATGTATTAAAAAATTTAGATTTTGAATAATTAGAAACTAAAGCTTTCCAATGTTTTTTTCTCCAAATATTATTAATAACTTCAACATCTTTAATTTTTGTATTTAAATCAGCATGAACAGGAATAGTTAACCATTGTAATCCATTAATCGTTTTTATTTTATTTCTATTTCTCCAATCGTTTTTTGTATATTGAACACAATCATATAAAATAAATTCATCTACTGAATTAATAAAGTCAAAATATCCTTTCCAGGGAATATAATTTGATTGTAAAATTGCTATTTTTTTCATTTAATTACCTTTGTATTTTCATTGTATTTTCATAATATTATACAAATTTTTTATTAATAATCAATAAAATTCTATATAATTAATAGCTATACCCAATTTCCTGTTATCATCATTTAATCCAATTTCTTTTGGCGAAAATATATTTTCTAATTCTATCTCAAATAAATTTTCATTTTTTATAGTATCTTTTACCCTTACTTCAGTTTCAACTAATGAATTTTTAGTTTTTAAATTTAATATTTCCTTTTTATTAATTTTTATAATCACATTTTGAAATGATCTACCATCAGTTAATACATTGAATTTTATTCGAATATTATTGATTTCATTTTTAGCGTTATTAATTTTAAATTTAAAAAAAGAATATTTATTATTGGTCCACACTCCCCAATTTTCAATGTCAGAAAACCCTGTCAGCTCTTTTTGATTTAAATTTCTATTTTTATTATTAAAATAATATTTTGTATTTTTAACGAATTTTATTTTTTGATTACCAGAAAAATTTTCTGAAATATTATAATCATAATAAAAAATTTTGTAATTTAAAAAATTTTCTTCAAAATAAAAATCATTATAATACTCAAACGACATTTTTTCTGAATTTTGTAATATTAATACCGAATCACCCTGATAAAATTCTGGAGAATACCATTTCTTAAAGCTTAAATGGTAAAAAGGCTCTATGTCATTATTCACAAGGTTTATTGCATTTATTTGTGTTTTAAAATCGCTTAATACTGTCAAAACACCAGCATTCCAATAAGTAGAATAACCATACTTAACATTTTTCTGGAGAAGATATTCCGCTAGTAGATTGTGAGAAGATTTATAATTTAAATTTTTTAAATTATAAAAATCATTGAAACTTAACAAGAAATTAAACATAATAAAAATAGCAACCAAATATTTGAACCATTTATTTTTATTTTCAACAAACACAAAGTGAAATAAATAAACTAAAAAAATAATAACAGGTGTAAAAAAATATCTTGATGTAAATATATTAATAGATAAATCAGTAAAAAGATATAATAAAAATGTTATATAAAAAGAAATAGCTGAAAAAACAAAAATAGAAAAAAACTTATTATTTATATCTTTTTTATTTATTTGTTTTTTTAAAACAAATAATGAAGTAATTAACAAAAAAATAAATAAAGTAAATCTAAACATTATATATATACCAGTAATACTAATTATAGGAATTTTTATATCAGTATAGAAACCAAAGAAATAACTAATAGAATCGAACAAAAGCATAAACTTATTCAAATAATTAGTATTCTCTAGTATAATAGGAACAGTTGAAGGCGAGATAAAACTCAAATTTTTTCTTAGCAGAAAAAAACAAATAAGTCCTAGAATTGACCCACTTAAAAATGTTAACATTAAGTTTTTAATGTTTTTTTTCTTATTTATATTTATTTCAGAAAAATACATATAAATAAAAGATACAACAAATGGAATAAGAAAATTACTAATCCCCCTGATTCCAGATGCAGTTTGCAGAAAAAACAATAAAAAAATTATAATTAATTTCGTTTTATTTAATCTTTCAATATAGTTAAAAGACAAGTAAAAAATCAATAAAATCATTGTAGACATCCATGAATAAGCAGCTTGACCCAAAAGCGATTCTAAATAATATTCTGAAAATCCTGTAAGAAAAAAAACAAATATTAAAAATAAATCTGATATTTTTACTTTTTTATAAAACAACAAAAAAATTGCATACATTAAAAATAAATAACTTAAAAAACTCATTATACCATGTAAAAAAAAACCGTTACTAAAAAATAAACGAAATGGTATAATATATATAATGCCAGTTAAAATCCATATATCATTTACATAAATCCAATCACTTGGGAAAAAACTTTTTGTTCTTATTATTTCCTCTGTTAATAAATTGACTGTAGCAGCATCAGAATGAAACAAATTCTTATAACTCACAAACGAGTAATATGCAACATTAAAAACACTCAATAACAAAACAAAACATAAAATGTAATTTAAGCTTTTTTTCTTCATCAATCTTCCTTTTTTTTATTAAATATTATTTGTTCCTCATTTTTTTAAATATTTCTATTAATTTCATTTTCATATTTCCTTAATGGAGTTCCCCCATTTTAGGATACAAAATTATGTATTTAAAATTTCATATTCCTCAGGAGATAATCCTGCATTATTACTATGAGGTCTAACCCTATTATAAAATATATCTATGTATTTGAACAGACTTAACTCTAAATCCTTATGTGTCTTATAACTTTTTCTATAATATCTCTTCTTTTTTCAGTGTTGCAAAAAATGATTCTGCTGGTGCATTGTCATAGCAATTTCCTTTTCCTGAAAAACTTTTTCTGATTCCAAATAATTCCACAGTTTTCATTACTTCTTCACTTGTATATTGAGTTCCCTTATCTGTATGAAATATCAGTTTTTCTTTTCCGGATACTCCTTTCACCGCTTTTATCAGACAATCTTTCACAAGTTTTCCTGTTGCTCTTTTTGACACTTTCCAGCTTTTTATTCTCCTTGAATAAAGGTCCATCATCATACAGAGATAGGATTTCCCTTCCGCTGTCTTTATTTCTGTTATATCTGAGACTATGACTTTGTTCTTTTCTCTGACTTCAAAATTCTGTTTCACACAATTTTCAGCATTCTTTAAACAGTTTGCAGTATTTCTTTTATATTTTCTTTTTGTCCCTAATTCCGCCTGGATATTATTTTCTCTCATCAGGCGTTCTATTCTCTTCTTATTTACTTTATATCCCTTTTTCAATAATTCTATATGAATATTTGGACTTCCATATCTTCTTCCACTTGCTTCATATATTTGTCTGATCATCTTTAAAAGATTTATATTTGTTTTATATCTGGGACGCTCTTTTTTTATACTCTCTCTGTAATGTCCAAGTCTTTTTATTATAATAACATCACATATAAGAGATATACTGTGTTACATCTTCAAATCATTCAATATATTCAGCTTTTCCTGTCTAGAGACCCGCAGATGGTTATAGCTTTTTTTAATATATCACGCTCTTCTCGAGTTCTTGCCAGTTCTTTCTTTAATTGCCTTATTTCTTCATTATCCTCTGGCTTGTAATTCGGATAATAGTCTTTTCTTGGTCCATATTTCTTACGCCATTGTCTTAAAGTTGACTCTGGCATTCCTAAATCTTCTGCGATTGCTTTTAATGTTGTATCCTGGGTATATACCAACTCTACTGCTCTTTTTTTGAATTCCTCATCATAATTCTTATTATTTCTCTTCATATTTTATTCCTCCAGTTTTTATTATACACTTTTTATATCTTTTTTTGGGGGAATTCCACAAAGAATATAAAATAAAATTGCCATAATATTATAAGAGATTATATCACCAAAAAAAAATGATACTATTCCGTTTATTAATGAAAAAGGAAAAAAAACAAGACCTTCATTAAAAAAAATATTATTTCTATCCAAATTATATTGATAACTAGAGTCATACGGAAATCTTCCTCTATAAAAATTATTTTTAACCAAAGAATATCTGTGAAATTGTTCATAACAGTCCCCAGGAGCCATCCCTATTACTTGACCTCCCTGTGAAGACAAATGAATCGAATTATTTATATTAAATACAAAACTTTTCCCTGAAAAATATATACCTATAAAAATATAAAATAACAGAAAATATAATAAATTTTTTTTAGTCATTTTCCTCCACAATTAAAAAATCCTTTATTTGCTGACAAACAATATTTATATCATAGTTTTCTTTAATATATTTTTTAGCATTAGTTTCATATTTAAAAATTAAGTTTTTATTATTTGTTAATTTAATAATATTATCCAATAATTCGTTTTTAATATTATTAATATCCACTTTAATTACAACATCATCTGGCAACTCTGAAAACCAAGCATCATCACATACAATACAAGCTTTACCTTCAGACAACACTCTTATTAAGGCAGCTGAAGTTTCACCCATACTAGGGTATCTTAAGTTTATTACAATATCTGACAAAGAAATAAATTGATTCATTGTTTTAATATCAACATATCCAGTTTTCAAAATGTTTTTATTATTTACATAATTATCAACATAATCTCCTTCTCCAACCATTACATAAACAAAATCTTTAAACTTCTCTTCATTTTCTAATAAAATTTCGCAAACAATATGATTTAATTTGGTATGAGCAACAAATCCAAATGAAGTAATAATTTTTTTTTCTTCAGAAATTCCAAATTTTTCTTTTAAATAAGAATTTTCTTTCCTTGAAAATTTTTCCGAATTATCATAGGTAAAAGCATTAATTTTTTTTACACAAATTTTACTAGATATTTGTTGAACTTTACTAAGATTATAAAAAGAATGAACCATTATTTTGTTTTCAGACAATAGAATTTCTCCATTAAAAGGAAATAATTCCGGTTTTTTAAAAGTTAATAAATCAATATTTTTTTTTAACATTTCTTTATAATAAAAGTAAAATTCTGCTCCTCCATATTTATAGATTTTCTTATAAAAATCATCCTTATTTTGATTTATACCAATAAAAAGAAAATATAGTACAAAATCATGTAATATTACAAGACCTGGATATTTTAATGCACATTCATATATATACCCATGAAAAAATGGATTATTTCCAATATTATATATTTTATAATCAAAATCATTAAAATCAAATTTGTCTTTACCGTAAACTAAAATTTTAAATTTTTTTTTAATTTCTTTATTTTCTAATTTGTAGTCTTCAATTAATATTGAGATATCAAAAAATTTTATTAATCGAAAAATCAATTCTTCTGAATACTCTGAAATACCACTTTTCATTGGTGGAAATGGACTTGCATATAATAAAGTCGGTTTTTTCAAATTTATTCCCCTATCAACTCGTTTATCACATAATCCCAATCAAAATTTTTTTTGTTTATAGAATTTAAAGCATTTCTTCCGAAATCTTCAGCTAAATCTTTTTCATTATATAACTTATCAATAATTTTTGCCACTTCTATAGGATTATCATCAATAATAAAACCGTTATAATTATTTTCAATAAATTCTAATGGGCCACCTGCATCTGGATGAACAATTACAGTTTTTTGTGACAACATTGCTTCTAATGTGATATACCCATAATCTTCACCCATTGCCCCAAAATAAACTGCTTTACAATTAGCGTAATATTTAATTTTCTCAAATTCAGATATAAAACCTAATAAATAAACTTTATTTTCCAGCTTATTTTTTCTTATTATTTCTTTTAAAAAATGAACTTCTGATTCAGCTCCTGAACCTGCAATAAAGATTTTCATATTTGTTTTAATATAACAAGCAGACTCCACTAATAATCTTTGTCTTTTTATAGAATCAATCCTACTTGGATAAAAAATATAGTTATCATATTTCTCAAAATAAAATTTTTCATAATTTTTAGGAAGATGATACAAACATTTAGAATCTATATTATTATATTTCAATAATCTTTCACTAACTTTTTTTGAAATAGTAAAAACGCTCTTAGCTTCTTTTAAATATAAACTATCACTTTTGTATATCAGGTTTTTAGTAAATTCACCACCCTCAAATTTATCAAGATCTCCAAATTTTGTTTTCCATAAATCATATGCTTGTCTATGTTGATGCATTAACCAAACCACCTTATTCGGATGATTAATATAATAAGCTGGAAATTTTACTGCAATAACTAAATCAATTTTTTTCCCATTTATTTCTGAAAGATCAGTTAATCTTCCCATAAGCATACAATTAATAAGTGTTTTTGAGTTATACCATTTAAAGGGGATTGTCACTATTTCAACTTCATGGTTTCTTTTTTTTAGTTGTTCATAAAGCATATCAACTAAATACTCTGCGCCACCTTTAATAAAAGGAATTTGTACTGAAAAAATCACTATTTTCATTATTATATTTAACCTTTTTCATTATTTACAAAATTAAATAATTTTTCTTTAACAACCTCATTTTTGAATCTTAAATTATAATTATTGTATCCCTTATCAACAATAAATTTTCTGTATTCAAAATTATTTTCAAGTATATTTATGGAAGAAATAAATGATAATATTTCATCATTTTTAAAAATAATCTGGTCACTACCTAATGTTTCAGGTAATGCCGAACTATTTGAACTAATTACCGGCAAACACAAACTTTGAGCTTCTACTACAGGCACACAAAAACCCTCATGTTCACTTAAACATAAAAAATAATCACAACCTAAATAAAATGATAGTAAATTTTCATCATTAATTTTATTGACGAAAAAAATATTTTGTTCAAGCTTTAAATCTGTTATTTGTTTCTTTAACAAATAATTATATCTTGTTAATTCATCATCAAAAGCTCCAACTACATATAAAAGAATATTTTCATCATATATTTTTTTATATTTTTCAATTGTTTCGATTAATTTAATATGTCCTTTATTAGGTGCAACTCGACCTACAAATAACAATTTAACTTTATTATTTTTATTCAATAACATATTTAAAACAACTTTATCTGGAACAACGTCTTTAAATTTTTCTATATTATTGAATGGAGATAAAATAGTATGATTCTCTTTTAACTTGATATTAAGTTCTTTGAAATTATATTCTGAATCTGATATCCACAAATTTTCTGAATACTTATCTAATAATCTTTTAGTTTGTTTTCTTCCTTCTTTACATAAATAATAATATTTTTCGGTATAATCTTTAAAAAAAAATGGAGGAGTTACATTATGATATTTAATCCAAATCTTACATTTTGCCGTATCTAAAATCTTTTCACCATCAATCCAAAATATACTATGATGATAAATCAATAAATTTTTTGGCTCTTTCAATAAAAAATTTAACTCTTTTCTGTTTATAGATTTCAGATTATCATTTAATAAATTTTCACAGTATATATAAACATCATGCTTTTTTTTTAAATAATAAAAAAAGAAGAAAATGTCATTTCCAATAGCATCATGTTTTGAAATAGTTTGATGCATAATAACAATTTTCATTTCTTAAACCCTATTATTCCATAATCCATCTCATTTAATAAATAATTATTTATTATTTCATTATCTGATAAAATATTATAAGAATCCATCAATCTATGGATTCTTATAATTTCAATATTATAATAATTATTTATTTCTAACAAATATTTCAAAAAACTTGGAACAATTGGTCTTTCATGTGTTGGATCTGTATAAAAATTGCAAGCACCAACAATTAAATTTTCTGGATTTGGAGTCTCAAAAATCACTATACCATCCTTTTTTAATACTCTGTAAACTTCGCCAATTAATTCCATAAGTTTTTCAAAGCCTAAATGTTCCACTATATGAAAACCAGTTATTACATTTACTGAATTTTCTGGAGTTTTCTTTAAGAATTCTATAATATCATATTCTATAACATTGTTTCCATTATCTTTATTTATTTTTATCATTATTTTGTTTATATCTACGCCAGTAATATCTGTATATAATTTTTCTTTTAATAATTCTAACCATTCACCTCTTCCGCATCCAAGATCAATTATCTTTGTTTTATCTTTTTCAAATGACAAACTCTCAAGACAAGGTATATAAATCTTTAATCTTTCTTTTATCTCTTCAGTTGATCCTCTGAATTTATCTTCAAAATCTACATAAAATTGATCAAATTTATTTTGATTAATTTTATAAACTTCCTTTTTTAAATTTTCATAGTCGAATAATTTTTTATCAAAATAACTATCAAACTCATTTTTACATATAGCAAGTTCCTTTATGTCCTCTTTTATTTCATTTTGAACTTCTGTTATCTGATTATATATTTCTCTTACCTGACTTTTATCAACTTTATTTTGTAAAATTTCATTTAATTTTTCAAATTCAATTTTATTGATCTTTGTTTTTAAAACATTATTTATTTTATCGATTTTATCATTTATTGAATTAACAATAATTGTATTTTTATATAAGATTTCATTATATCTCATATTATTATACGCTTCATAAGCTCGAATATTTCTTAGTTTCTTAGATAGCGTAAATATATTTATAAAGAATTCAATAAAATTTCCTATAAAAGGAATGTTTTTTAAAAAATATACAAATAATCTTTTTTTAGATCCTAAAAGTTTAATATTTTTTTGTCTTCCTTCTTTTGAAAACCTTATCTTCGTCACTAAATCTGATTTTGTATATTTCCCGCTTCTTAAATCATTAAGATTATTTTCAAGACCTAAATTATCTGCTTCCCTATTTAATAGTCCTCTATATATGTTTTTAACAAATTCTATATCATTATATTTTACAAAATCTGCATATTCATATATGTCTTTAAGAAAGAAATCAGATTCCTGATTAAATAAAAACGATAATCTATCAATTTGTTCTATGTTTTCAATTTCAGATTCATTACTATTTAAATTTATATTATTATACTCTGATTTTCTTCTTTCAACTTCTTCTTTGATCTTTATCATTATATCTTCTACTGTAATATTATTATTCATATTATAATCCTTTAATAAACTTCTAATTCTATAAAGTCACAGCAACTACTGTCAACACTTTCAAACCAGAAATTTGCTTCCTGTACCAATGAAACAATTAATTTATAATTCCCTGTTTCATTTGGCGATAAAACATCGGCATATATCTCAATATTTTCCCTTGGATTTATTGGAAAATTTATTTCAGTTCTTAATCCATCAAAAACTATTATTTTATCATCTTTATCTATCCAATGATAAGACACATTTACTGGATATGGTCTTTTTGAAAAAATTTTTTTATCTGAATTATTAGTAATATTTAACTTTAATGTTGTTTTTTTATTTTTTTTAAATTTTTTTATTTCTTTATCTAAAATTTTCAATTTTATAAATTTAGGTTCTTCCGAAAGTTTTTGCATATAGATTTTATTTTTCAAAAAATCTTTATTTATAGGAACTTTAGATGCAACAATAAAAATAGAATCCGCTCTTTTCATTATATCTTTATTAATTCCTGTATATAGACTCCCGTAATTATCTGGAAACTCATTTACCCAACATATTGTATGTTCAAAGTATTTTTTTATTGTTCTGTTAAGCCTTGCTGGTGTAAATTCATTAATGTGCATAAGATCTTCATAATATGTTCTTGGATTTTCAGGAAGATATAGTCCGAGCTTCTTTGCTTCTTTTGTTTTATTTTTATACTCATACAGATATTTCAATTTATTTGGCGAAGTATGTATTATAAAATATCCATCATCTTTTAGTAATTTATACGCTTTTTTTAATACTTTTTCTAGATATTCCTGTTCAACATGTTCTACAAAATCAGCTGCAATGATCTTGTTATATTTTTCTGAATCATCTAAGTCAAAGATTTCTGTTTCTTCAAAAATTAAATTGGTCTGATCTGAAAAATTTGTTTTGGCAATCTCAATTGACTCTTTTGAATAATCTATAGCTTTAACAAAATTCCCGTTTTTTGCTAATGAAAAAGCTAATTCACCTCTTCCACACCCTATATCTAGTATTTTATCATCTTTTAAAGGATCAGTTAGACAATAAATTGTAGTTAATCTGATATCTTTTAATTCTCTTCCTTTATTTTTAAGAAATGCATCATAACCACCACAATCCTCTAAAAAATAACTTGAATCATAGAATTCTTTAAGTTGATTGCAATTTTTTAAATTTATCTTATTCCTTTTTACTTTAATAAGCATTTCTCCCGCATACCCTGGAATTGTTAAACAATATTCAATTAGATTTTTATATTTTTTTATAAAATGATTTGTTGCCATAAAATTTTCACTTGACCAGAAATATCCATCTACAAGAATATAAACTCCTTTTTCAATAGCTAATTCAAGATCGTGAAAAGTACCATCTCCGTCTTGTTGTCCATCAATATGAATTAAATCAAATTTCTCTCCTGGGAACTCTTTTAGGTCAAAACTATTTTTTATTAAAAACTCTGCATTGTAGTTTTTTGTATGCTTTTTAGCCCATTCAATAGCTCCCGTTCTTCCACCAAATGTATCAGTATCATTATCAATCCCAATATAATATGCGTCAGGAGATGCATTTAAAAATGCCAACGCAGAATATCCATACCTAACACCAACCTCTAGTATTCTTTCAGGATTAATTGCTTTACATATTGAATATTTCATTCTGTAATAATCAACCCATTTTTCAAATAGATAAGAAAATTCATCTTCTGGGTATGCAAATTCCCTAAAATCATATTGTGAGGATATATATATATCTAATATTTTATTTATCACCAATAAAAACCTCGGTTTTTAAATTTGTTATTCCGCTGTATTTTATACTCATGTCATTTTCTATAATTTTTAATATTTCAATATCATTAGCTAAAAATAAAAATTCTTCAAATTCACCTCTATTGAATCCAATATTTGCAACT
>JALOAF010000057.1 GCA_023228925.1 Candidatus Absconditabacterales bacterium
GAATCAGTGTTTTGACATATGAAACAGAAAATATGATTACATAGATGATTAAAAAAAGAAAGAAAACTTAAATTAATAGATGATTTTCTCTCTAAATAACCACACAAAATCTTTAATTATACCGGATATTTATTGGTACTTATTGACATCTATATAAACAGAAAACAGAACAAAACAATTATAAATATTGCTGTAAATATGATATAATAAAAGCTTTAAAAAAACAATAATATTAGCTATTGCAAATAATTAAGAAACAACTACATTATTTATAGTTATTTCTATTTTTTTATATAAAATAAATTTGGAATATTTTAATAAGAATTGTGATTTAAAAAAAATTTATCCTTAATATCTTTTGCAAATGAAATGTCCTAAATGCCAAAATATGGAAACGAAAGTTGTAGATAGTAGAATGATAGAAGATTGACAAACTATCAGGAGAAGGAGAGAATGTGAATTTTGTGGAAATAGATTTACTACTTTTGAAAGAAAATGATTTACAGAATTGATGGTAATCAAAAAAGACAAAACCAAAGAGATGTATGATAGACAAAAACTAAAAAAATCATTGATGCTTTCTTTTGCTAAAAGAGAATTTAGTAATGAAAAAATTGAAAATCTTTTGAATACTTTAGAAAACAAATGGATTGGAGAAGGTACTGAAATATCTTCAAAACAAATTGGAGATGATATTTTGGAAATACTAAAAGAAATAGATCCTGTAGTATATATCAGATTTGCTTCTGTATATAAATCTTTTGATAGCTTGTCAGATTTTAAAAACTTTATAGATGATTAAAAAATGGGATATATTTTTTCGTCCAAAACTGTAATTTGAAAAATAAGTATTGTAGAACAAAATAAAAAAATAAGCCATCTTTTTTTGAAACAAAAAGAAATTCCAAATATATATGAATACAAAGCAACTCCTCTACTCAAAGAAGCTTTTTTTCAACTAGAAAAATATCTTGAATGAAAAATAAAAAATTTTTCACTGCCATTAAATCCACAAGGAACGGTTTTTATGAAAAGTGTCTGGGAAGCTTTACAAAAAATCCCTTATGGAAAAACTAAAAGTTACAAAGAAATTGCAGAAATTATTGGCAATCCCAAAGCTATACGTGCTGTTGGTATGGCAAATAATAAAAATCCAATAGCTATTTTTATTCCTTGTCATAGAGTAATTGGACATAATGGAAGTTTGGTTGGCTATGGATGATGATTGGAAATCAAAAAAAAATTATTAAAACTAGAAGGAGTAAAAATTAAAAAATAGCTAAGTTTTGTGTTTACTTATTTTCTTTTGGAATCACCTATCATCTACTTTTTTTTCATCTACTTACCATTAGAAATTTTGTTGGTAATAAAACCATCTTTTCGGGTAAAAATTTTAATTAACACCGATATATAATAATTTATATTAACAATAATATATGTTTTTTTGCTCTGATAAAATTCATTGTGCAAGGGAATCAAAAATATAGATAGAGTCTGGATCTATTTTTGATTTGTTTTGTAAAAAAGATATGGAATCTATTTTTTGAGAATCAATTTTAAACTTAGAATCAATATCTCCAATTTGTAAAAATTCTTCTAAAGATAATTCTTGATTTAATAATTTTTGATATCACTCAAAAATAAAAGCATATTGATGATAAAAAAAGATTTTTTTATCTTTATTTTTTTGGATAATGTCTAAAATTTTTGAATAATTTGTATTTTGTTCTATATTTAGCAAATCCAATAATAAATTGAAATATTTTTCCATAAATAAAATTTAAAATATAAAATATGTAGAACTAGAGTTTTAATAAAATTAATTTTTCTATTTCTTTTTTTTGTTCTTCTTGTAAGTCTACAAACTTATCTAAAATCTCTCTAAGATTCCCATGAACTATGAGTTCTTTGGATGCAGATTCTGACAATCATTTACTATTTAAATAGAATATTTTGTCCTTATTTAGTCTATCTATACTAAATCCATGTGAGGCTTTGATATCATTAGAATAAACATCTAATCTTGGGATAGAGCTAACTTTTATCTTTTCTCATAAAATTAAATTTTTTTGTAATAAATGTCATTGAGAGTTGTTTATATCCTTTCATAAATAAATATTTCAATTTGTGTTAAATTCTTGATCAGATATCAATAAAGACAACATAAAAACATTTATATTGGAATTGGAAGATAAAATATTTACTTGTATATCTGACTTTACAGGCTTGGAACCAAAATATATTGCATATATATTTCATTGGATGTTTTCTCATTTTGTTTCAAAGGTAATAGTAGACTCACTATTTTCAGCTAATAGTAAATAATGAAAATTTGTATTAGCTAATAATGTGATAGTATTTTTTGTGTTTTTAGAAAAACATTTTTGAAGTAAATTTTTTGATCAAGATAAAGTTGTGTTTTCTTGAGTATTTATATTTTGTAACATTAAATCTTTTTTATTGACTAAACTTTTCTAACAACTGCTGTCAAACTGTTTTTGTATCTAAATTATCCTGTTCTGAATTTTCTGGTATTACAAAAGCTCACTCCTCATTTAGTGAATTTGAAATTTCTTCTGAAATATGTGTTTTAGAAAAAAAATCATTGAAATCATCAGCAAAATCTGGATCATAAACATTTAGTTCGGTGTTTTCATCTCATTGAAAATCTTCTTGAACTTTTTGATTTGTAATATTATTTTCTGCTTCTTTTTTTAGAATGTTATTGTTTTTTTCTTTTGGGATATATTCTCAATAAAACAAACTAAATATAGAGACTGGATCTTTTATAGTAATTTGAGAAACTGTAGTATTTCGATCTTTTTGATTTAAAAAATCAGAATAATTTGACAATCATTTGTATTTTATAGATCCGATTAGCAAATTTGTCACTATAAAAAGAAAAATAACAAACAAAATCCAAGCTATAGTTTTTGATATTATTCTCATTCATTTTAATAAAATATAAAATCTATAAATTTTATATTAATTCTCATTTGCATATCAACTAAAAATCTCTATATTATTATATAAGGGAAAAGATTGTTTTTAATTATTTAAAATCAGAAAAATGAAAAAACTATTAGCTTTTATACTAAGTTTATTTTGACTAAGTTTTTTTATTTGATTTTCAAATGCACTTGTTAGCGACTGTCAAACAATAAATTATGATGGAGGAAATAGCATTTGCTTGAGTATAAGTAAAAATTGAAATACATACACTATGTCAAATGGTATCAGTTGTCCTAATTGATGATGTTCTCTTGCTTGTAATATATTGTTGCCAGACAGTACCTCAAGAGAGGTTTGAGCTTGTAATTGAAGTTTTACTTGGAATGGATCTAGTCAATGATTAGTAAAAATTTATACACAATTGAATGGGGTGCAAAAAACAATGGAAAGAAATTATAATTTTTCTGCATGAACTTGGTGATCTTCAACTATAGGAAGTTCGGATTTAAACAACTTTCAACTTACTACAAATAGGTCTAATCCAGCTCAATCTCAATGGGTTGATTTGACTATAAAAGCTAGAAACAG
>JALOAF010000058.1 GCA_023228925.1 Candidatus Absconditabacterales bacterium
ACTAGATATTTTTCTTTTACCAAGTATGGTAAAAAATTCTCTCATCTCTTACACTCCTTACAAGATGAGGATATAGATTTAACACAACAAAGAAATGTTAGAAGTACGAAGGCATTTTTAGAGTCTTATCGTAAAGACAATGACCCTCGTGATTTAATTGATGCAGTCAATACTTCAAAAGACATCATATCTGATTTAACAGACAACATAAATGATATAAAAGAAGAAAAAAATCTATTAATGGCTAAAGCGATGGAAAGCATTGATGATGCTGGCGAAAAGTTTATTGAATTTTTAGATAATAGGTTTGCACATGATTTTGCCATTAAGTTTGGAGAAGATTCTGCTGACAGACACCAGTTTGAAATAAGAAGCATTATAAATTCAATATTTCAAGAGAGTGATGAGCAATTAAATAGGAGAATGGATAAACTAAAGAAACATTTTCCAACTTTTGTTAAAAGAAATTCATCATTTAAAAATATATTATCTTTGATAAAAGAAAGAATGGTTAACGCATGTGAAGCAAAATTGCCGACAATGAGAAAAGAAATTCAATCTTACATCAGTAGAGGTGGAATTATATTTAAACAGACTAATGCACTACTGATGCACGAGAATAAAAATTTGTATAAGCTGGCTTCAATGATTAAATCAAAAAAAGATGAAAAAAAAGCCGAAATGCTTAATGGGTTTGCGAGTGTAGTTTCACCAGTGAAAATATCTTTATATGATACTAATTCAATAAGGATAAAGAATAAAACAAAAAGACAGAAAAAGGATACATATCTAAATGAAGACAATAAAGTTTCTTATGAAACTATAGTAAATAGTATTTTTGAGAAAAAATTACATGAGGCTTTTAGTTATACACCATTTGAACAAAAAGACTACATTATAAAGCATCTTAAAGAACAACATGTTTTTTCAAGTAAAAACTTTACAATAAATACTCCCAAAGATATGTTGTTGGCACTTTATTCAATTGATTATGTCTCAAAAAATCCAGAAAAGTATGAAATTGAAAAAACTGATAAAGTAGAGAAAAATTTATATTTTGAAACAGAAGAGTATATTATCAATAGGAAGAAGTAATGAATATTTATAATGAAATTTATGGCATTGTTGAAGAAGAAAATTTAACGATGGACGATTTTAAGCAGTTAGCAATTTATTTGTTAGAAAAAGGTGTTATTGCCAGAGAAGATAGTGTATTTGAGGAATCTCTATATGATAAATATGTAAGAGTTCAAAATGTTTTAGAAGATTATTTTGCCGTAATTGATGTTCAAGTATATCACGATGAACGAACAGGTGTTGTAAGATTGTTTGCACCTGCTTCACGCACACCAGATAATATAAACGGGGAAGATGTAAATAGAAGTTTGGCGATGAAGCTAGACAGCGAGGAGAGTGCTTACTTATTAGCTTTAGCAATCATCTACGACCAAAAACTAAGAGAAGGAAATATTTTAGATGATGCCTCTGTAGAGATTGACTTAGATATATTTAACACTACTTTAGCAAGCAACTTAGGTTTTACTCCAACAGAAAGCAAAAAAGATAAAAAAGATGCACTAAGCACACTTAAAAAATTAAAAGCTGTGCAATTTACTGATGGTGTATTTGAAGATGAAGACAAACCCTTGATCATTAGACATCATATAAAAGACCTCGTTTTAGATAATATGATTTTACCTTACATAGAGGAATACAAAGATGAAGATTAAAAAACTAATTACAATCAACTGGGCAAATCTTGAAAACAAAGAATATCCATTGACAGACATTGTATTTCTTACTGGTGAGACAGGAGTAGGAAAAAGTACATTGCTTGATGCCATACAGACAGTAATGACTGCTTCTCATAGTTCTATAGTTAAATATAATGCTGGACAAGACGAGACTGAAAAAAAACAAAGAGGTAAAAAATATAGAACATTAGGTGGATATTTTTTAGGTGAGGACAGAGGACTCTTTTCAAGACCTTTTGAATCAACTGGAACTGTGGTCTTAACTTTTGTCTCGTCACCTAATGAACCAGAGAAAGTATTAAATGCTGTTATTAATACAAAATGCTCACTGGTTGAGCAAAATGGTGAAAGAGATGCTTACGAAGATAGCATTCATTTTTTTCTAGTTAAAAATAACGAAATGAATATAGATGACATATATACAATAGAAAATGGCAAAAAAAAGGTTCTATTGGGAGATGACCTGTTTCAAAATTTAAGAGCAATACATGGAAAAGATAATGTAATTTCGCTAGGGAATAAAAAAGAGGAGTATCTGTCGTATCTATATGGACATATATGGAATAAAACTGTAGCGAGTTCCAAATCTGCCATGAAGGCGGCGAGAGCATTTGCTAAATTTATCCATGCCAAGCCAGTCGATAATATCAATAGCTTTATCAAAAATGAATTTTTAGAATCAAAAGGGATGAAAAGCGAAATCTCTAAACTTTCAAGTGCCATTAGGACACTAAAAGAAATGAAGGACGAGTCAGATGAAATTGAGAATGGAATCAATGAATTAAATGTTGTAGCTGAAAAAATATCTTCTATTTTAAGTATTTGGGAAAAGAACAAAAAAGAGCACTATATTTTTGCAACAATTGACTATAAAAATCAAGAGATAAAAACAAATAAAATTAAAGAAGAGTTTGCAAAATATCATAAAGATGTTGAAGATAAAGAAAATGAATCAAAAATATTAATGAAACAAGCTGAAAGCTTACGAAAAGAGCTAATCGCACTCAAAGGAGTTGCTGAGTCAAACACAAACTATTTAAAATATCAAAACATAGAAGCCAGTATTGAGCAACAAAAGAAAAAATTACAAGATTTAAAATTAGACATTTTTTATAATACAACTACTTATTTAAAGCAGAGAGTGAGAAATGAGTTAAGCAAACTGTTGGAACTTGAAGGATTTGAGAATGAAAAACAACTTGTTAAACCATTGTTTAAATCTATCGAGGAACTGCTTAGTGAAGAAATAAAAAACTTTGGAATGGATACAGCAGTAGATTCGGATGAATTTGAAAAATTATTTCCAATTTTAGTTGATATAATAAAAGACATTTCAAATATTCATAAAAAACTTATTGATTCCATAGAGTTTGCCAAGACTTATGAAAATCACAAAAGTCATTTAGAAAAAATTACTTTTGAGTACAAGAAAGCGGAAGAAAAACTAGAAGTTTTAAATAATCAAATAAACGAAATAGAGCATCATAAAAGCTTTACCCCTAAAAATATACAAGAACAACTTCAAATTTTAAAAGATGAATTGCCAGACTGTAATCCGTCTTTTATTAACAAATATATTGAAATTAAACCAGAGGCAACTGAATGGGGAGAATCCATTGAAGGATTTATAAAAAATAATCGCTTTGCCGTAACTGTTGATTCAGAATACGAATATGAAGCAATTGAAACAGTTAAAACATTAAGATTGAACAATATCAAGATTGTTCAGGGTAAAAAAATGCTAAAAATATTGGAAATAAAAGGAGATGCAGTAAGAGAATCTTC
>JALOAF010000059.1 GCA_023228925.1 Candidatus Absconditabacterales bacterium
TAATCAACCCGCGAAGCCATGTGAGCCGTAAGCATGAATACAAAAAAACGCTCCTGAAAAAAGGCTGTTCCATAGGCGCTAACGCCACCGTTGTTTGCGGGCACACCATCGGCAAATATGCTTTTATAGGCGCAGGCGCGGTAGTTACCAAAGACATCCCCGATTACGCTCTTGTAATGGGCAACCCCGCCAAAATAAAAGGTTGGGTCTGCCAATGCGGAGTAAAACTTATTACAGGCGAAAATTTAGAGCGGAACAAAGAATATAAATGCCCTGAATGCAGCAGCTTATACTTATGTAAAGATCCTTTAAAATTAGAGGTTATAAGTTGAATAAGAAAATTGTTCATATAACTTCTGCTCATCCGAGAAATGACATACGCATTTTTACAAAGATGTGTTTGTCGCTTGCAAGAGCGTCTTATGATGTAACCCTTATTGTAGCTGACGGCAAAGGAGACGAAGTTAATAACGGCGTTAAAATATCAGATGTCGGAAAAGTTGACGGTCGTTTTGCACGAATGTTTTACAGCGCAAAAAACGTTTATCTTAAAGCTTTAAGTTTAAATGCAGACATTTACCACCTTCATGATCCCGAGCTTTTACCTTATGCGCTTAAGTTAAAAAACAAGGGCAAAACGGTCGTTTTCGACTCACACGAAGATGTTCCTGTACAAATACTTTCAAAACCATATTTTAATAAATTTCTTTTAAAGCTTATTTCTGTGATTTTTGAATGTTTTGAAAACTTCGTTTGTAAAAAGCTTGACTGTATTGTCGGTGCAACCCCTTTTATTACAAACAAGTTTCTAAAAATAAACAGCAACAGTCTTAATATCAACAATTACCCCATTCTGGGGGAATTAGAATCTGATTCTGAGATTTTATCAACTGAAAAATCAATAAAAAACACAATATGCTACGTCGGTGGCATTTCCGTTATTCGCGGAGCCTATGAATTGGCAGAAGCAATAAGATATGTTAAGAACAATGTTAAACTGTGTTTTGCAGGCTCAATAAGTGAAGATTTGAGTCGAAAAATACTTCATAATACCGACTCCGCCAACAAAATTAATCTGGTAGGAGTGTTAAGTCGTTCTGAAGTTAAAGAGCTCTTAAATACATCTTTTGCCGGCTTGGTAACTCTGCTACCAACTTTAGCTTACAAAGATTCTCTGCCTATAAAAATGTTTGAATACATGTCTGCGGGACTGCCTGTTATTGCATCGAACTTTCCTCTTTGGAAAGAAATAATTGAGGGTAACGATTGTGGTATTTGTGTTGACCCATTGTCTCCCAAAGAGATCGCCGAAACAATAGATTGGTTGTATGAAAATCAAGATAAGGCCAAAGAAATGGGTAAAAACGGCCAAAAAGCCGTTTACGAAAAATACAACTGGCAAAACGAAGAAAAGAAGCTGTTGGGTTTGTATAAAATAATAACCGGATTATAAATTTGGAATGGCCAGTTTTAAAAAAAACATTTTAACATTAATAGCAGGAACACTACTTGCACAGGCCCTCCCGCTAATAACCTCTCCCATATTAACAAGACTTTTTTCTGCCGAAGATTTTGGTTATTTTCAATTGTTTTCATCTGTAGGTAGCTTTTTTATTGCAATTTCAGCATTATGTTATGATTTTGCAATTATAATTCCTAAAACAATGAAAAAAGCTATTAATGTTTTTGCATTATCTTTTCTTTTTACTTTTATTATCTCTGCAGTTGTTTTTTTATTCTTTTATGGAATTAAATATACTTCATTTATTAAAAGTTTGAGCCCAATATTTTCAGGAAAAACATTTGCGGTGCTTTTGCCATTTTTCATTTTCTTAATGAGTGCAAATAAATTTCTGATTTACTGGAACAACAGAAAAGAAAATTTCAAAAGACAAGCCAAAAATAAAGTAATTCAATCTCTGGTTATTTCATTATCCAGTATTGCCTTTGGATATTATGGTGTTTTCCCTAATGGTTTGGTTGTAGCATATTTATTTGGTATTTTTGTTTCTGTAACAATTTTAGTTTATTGGTTTATACATGAAGACTATTATTTATTGAAAACAATAACTTTAAAAAAATTATGTGCTGTTTCCAGAGAATTTCGAAACTTTCCGCAAAAAACTATTTTTTCTTCACTCATAAATGCTTTATACAATCACGGCAAAATAATTATTTTTGCTAATTTTTTTTCACCTGTTTTCATTGGTAATTACTCATTATGTGTCAGAATTTTAGGTGCTCCTATAACTTTAGTAAGTTTAAGTGTCGCAGATGTTTTATTTAAAAAAGCTGTAGATTGGTCTAATAACGAGAATTATCAAAATTTGAATTTTAATTTAAAAAAGGTTTTTTTAGGCTTATTTGTTTTAGGTTTAATCCCAGCCACAATTATTTTTCTATGGGGTGGATCAATTTTTAAAACCATATTTGGAAGCTCATGGGAGACAGCAGGGAAATTTGCTTCAATTCTTTCGTTATCTTTTCTGATGGAGTTCTCTGTTACACCTTTCTGCAGAGTGTTTTATGTGTTAAAAAAACAATCATTATACTTGAAATGGGAGTTAATAAGGTTTACAGTGGTATTTGCGTCTATATGGACTTGTATTTATTATAATTTTTCAGAAGTTATGTTTTTGCAGTTCATGGCCGTATCTGTTGCATTTTCCTATGGGATTCTACTGTATTTCTTAAACGGAGAAACAAAAAAATATGCTTACAAATGCCTCAAAGATAACTGAGCAACTTTATTCTAGGATGTTTGAACATAATTTTGAAGGAATAGACCCTTCAAGCTTTAAATTTCATCCCTCTAAAAGAAAAATTGATAAATTTATAAGAAATAGAAAAAGTAAAATTTTTAGGAAACTATTATATTATTTATTTCATGGTTGTTTTTTTCTATTCCCGAAATTTTTCTTGTTTTTTTTTAAACCTGCAACCCAAAAATTTTCAAAAAGTCTTGCTCTAATTATTTCTGGGATTGCAATGAAAAGAGAAGAATTAACACCAGATGATTTTAATAAAATAAATATCTTAACAAAGGCATTGTTAGAAAAAAAGTTACAACATTTAAATCTTTGGGCTCATGATGTTGAGTATGATTTCGGAAACGATATTGATGTAACAACCGATACTCCCAATTTGGTAACCTCTGCATTTGTAATAAATGCTTTTTGGGATGCTTATAAAAAAACAGATAAAATATACTTCCTTAATCTATTTAAAGCCTCTGTTGAAGACTTAATTAAAACAATAAAGTATAAAGAATTTAATGACAATACTATATGTTTTTTTTACACAACAATAACTAAGGACTGCATTCATAATGCGAATTTATTATACAGCGAACTTTTAGCTAAATATATAAGTCTTAATACTGAAAACAATAATTTTTTGATTGAACTTTTAAAAAAAAGCATTAGGTTTTCACTGAATCATTTTGATAATACAGCTTCCATACCTTACGGCATAGAGATTCTTTCTGTGGATAATTATCACACCGGTTATGTTATAA
>JALOAF010000060.1 GCA_023228925.1 Candidatus Absconditabacterales bacterium
TCTTTGTTCAATTTTCTCTTGCTGTTTTTCATCAACGGCAGAACGAACCTTTTCTAAAATTCCTTCTAGATCTCCCATTCCTAAAAGTCTTGAAATAAATGAGGTAGAGTTGAAGGTTTCTATTTCATGGATTTTTTCTCCAGTTCCGATAAAGAAAATTGGAGCGTTAGTTTCTGCACATGCTGTTAGAGCTCCTCCTGCTTTTGCAGTTCCATCCATCCTCGTAATTATAACTCCGTCAATAGAAAGTGCTTCTTGAAATTCTGAAGCTTGTTTTTTTGCAGCCTGTCCGATATCTGCAGGAAGAACTAAAATTCTATGAGTTGGTTTTATTGTTTTTTCAATGGATTTTATTTCTTTGATTAAATCTTCTTTTAGAGTATCTCTTCCGGCAGTGTCTATAAAAACAATTTCATATTTATCTAAATCTTTTTGGTAGTTTTTAATAATTTTAATTGGATCTTTTTCTTTCTCGTCAATAAAAGCAGGAACTTTTGCTTTTTCACACATATCTTTTAATTGTTTCATTGCAGCAGGTCTTTGTGTGTCTAAACCTAATGCACAAACTTTTTTTCCTCGTTTTGCATAATAGAATGCAAGTTTTGAAATCGTTGTTGTTTTTCCAGAACCATACAATCCAAGAAGTAAAATTCTTGTTTTCCTTTCTAACTTTAGTTCCTTACCCTTTCCAATGATTAGTTCAAGTTGATCGTGAATGAGTTTTACTATCTGTTCTTTTTTATCTATCTCCTGAACTTTTTCATCAATTGCAATTTCTCTTATTTTTTTTGAAAGATTCAAAACTAATTCTACATTTACATCCGCTTCAATTAGTGCTCTTTGTAAATCTTTTATGATAGAGTCTATTAGTTTTTTATCTACAAAGATTGCGTTGGAAATCTTTTTTATTCCTCCTGTTAAGGCATTTGATATTTTTTCTAACATAGTTTTAACTAGAATTAGAGAGTTTTAAGTCTTTTGGGGAAAATAATTTATATGTTAATTCTTTTTCTAAAATAACTAAATCATCGTTTCCTTGAATTTTTGATTTTTTGTATCTAATTTTTTTAAATTTGTTTTTATAATAAAAATTCCTTGTTATAAAATAGGGCTCATATTTGTCTTTATCTGTGAGGGTTTCGACTTGAATTATATTTAAATTATGTTTTTTAGATTCTATTTCTAATTTAAATAAGAGTTTTTTTCCGATACCTTTTCGCTGTAGTTCTCGTTTGACACCCATCCAAATAATTTTCATCTTATTTTTTTCTAATCGATAGCATAAAAATCCTACAACTGTTCCATTTTCCTTTATAACCAAAAGATTTTCTTTTAAAAAATCTTTTTCCATTTTTTTAATCGCTTCTTTCGTAAACCATTCTTTTAGGTTTCTTGCAATATTTATAGATTCTTTTTTATCTTGTTCGGTTGTTTTTTCTAATTTCATAGTTTTATGATATTCCTCCACTCTAGGATTATTCATAACCCTAATCTTTTCAAAATATTTTCTTTATCAAATATTTCTAAATCGTCGTAGGATTGTCCTGTTCCTAGGAAATAAATTGGTTTTTTTGTGATGTAAGAAACTGAGAGTGCGGTTCCTCCTCGTTCATCAATATCTGCCTTGCTTAGGATTATCCCATCGATGGAAATTGAATCGTTGAAAGCTCTTGCCTGTTCCGTTGCATCATTTCCAGTTATTGACTCTCCGAGAAATATTTTTTTATCCGGATTACAAACTCTAATTATTTTTTCCATTTCTTTCATTAGTGAATCTTTAGTATTCATTCTTCCGGCAGTGTCGATAAGAACAACATCTATTCCGTGTTTTTTTGCGTAGGCAATTGCTTCAAATCCCACCGAGGCTGGATCGGAGTTATAGTCTTTCTTTATTATGGGAATTTCCAATTTATTAGCATGAATTTCTAATTGTTCTATCGCTGCCGCTCGAAAGGTATCCGCAGCAGCTAGGCAGATAGAAAGTTTTTCTTTTTTTAATAGATGGGCAACTTTTGCAATTGAGGTAGTTTTTCCAGAACCATTAATTCCAACAAAAATAATTACAAAAGGTTTTTTTTCTTTCAGAGATTCTTTTATTTCTTCAATTAAATTCGGAGGATTAATTAAAATCTCTTCAATTGCCTCTCTTAACTTTTCTTCTAAACTAATTTCTGAAAGGTTTTTTCCGACGAGGGATTTAGATAGATTTTCTTTTATAAATTGGACTGCTTCATAAGAAACATTATTTTGTAACATCTCTAATTCTAATTCTTGGAAAAGTTCTTCGAACTTTTCTTCAGTAATTTTTTTCTTGAATTTATCTAAGAATGATTTTTTTTCTTGAGTTTCTTCTTCAATCTCTTCTTCTTTATGCGAAAATAATTTTTTAAAAAATCCTTCTTTTTTAGGCTCAATTTCTTCTGATTTTTTAATCGGTTCTTTGATAATTTTTTCATTTAAAGTTTTTTCTTTCTTTTCTTTTTGAGTTTTCTTTGAAGGGATTTTTTTCTTTTTTTCTTTCTTCGAGGATTTTTTTATTTCCTTTTTTTCAATTTTTGGAGTTTTCTTTGTTTCTTTCTTCGAAGATTTTTCCTTTGTTTTAGGAATTTTCTTTTCTTCTTCAACTTCTTTTTCAGAAAATTCTTCAACTACCTTATCCTTCCATTTTTTGAGTTTTTCTCTAAGTGATTTGAACATGGTTTAATAATGAAACCTCCTTTCATAATCTTTATGGTTAAACCATTCTAGAATTGCAGAGATTAATTCTACTTTATTTTCACTTGTGACTGTGTAAATCAATCTCCATCCGTCGGGTAGATCATATTTCCAGAGATTTGTGATATTGTATTTAGATACATATTCTTCTGGAAATAATTTTTTTGGAATTCGGATGCCCCAAAAGGCATTCTGTTTTAAATCTTCAATTGCTCTTTTTATTGATTTTTTGATTTGATTAGTTTCAGATAATTTATCAAAATTTTTTTCTAACTCTTCAGAAATAAACACAACTTGGGAGGGTTTTATCATTAGTATCTTTTCCTGTTTTTTAATTTTTTTACTAATTCAGGATTCCAAATATAAACTAAAACTAGGTCTTTTCCCCATCCAATTTTATTTATACTTTGAAGATAGTCTATAACTACGAGATAGGTTTGCCACATTACCTTTTTAGGGAGTTTTTTCCAAAGTTCCCTTATTGTATATTCCCCCGAATTTTCCTTGATGAATTCTTCTACCATAAGAACAGTTTCTAGTGTAGGACTTCTAGCAAAAGGATTTTTTCCTAATTGTTTCATATTTTTATGTATATCAATTGATATATAAATCTTTTGATTTCAAAAATTTATATAAATTTTTGCTTGGTGTTTATTTCAATAAAACATAAATGCTTTTAAGTCTTGGATGTTAGATATGAATATGATAACTTATAATGATATGTATGAGGCTTTGAGAAAAGAAAGATATTCGGATGAGCTTCAAGTTTTACCGAAGGATTTTGTA
>JALOAF010000020.1 GCA_023228925.1 Candidatus Absconditabacterales bacterium
TAATACTCAAGATAATATAGAATCAGTTTTTTTATCATACACAAATTCGTAGAATTTATCATCTACTTCTCAATCTTCTACAAGTGGGATCATAAAACTTATTTTCTTTTTTGGTGGTATAGTAATAGACACCTTCTCCATTTTATCCTTATTACTCTCTCGCCATTTTATAGCCTTATCTCAATCAAATGTATATATAGCATTTTCTCTATTACCATCGTAGAACATTCCCCTTCACTCGTTGAAATCTCTGTTTAAGAATTCAAGCATATCCTATCTAATATTAAAAACTCCTCTTCTCATATAGTTATAGTTTCCATTATATTATATAATTTATCTATCTCAGCATAAATTATATATTTTTCCTTTTTGTTTTGTAATTCATATTTTCGTTTCATATATCTTAATATACAGTGTTAAAATCAATATTCTTTCTTAAACCACTCAATAGTTTCTTTAATAGCATCTTTACAGTTGCTTAAACCCAGTATCTCTTTCATAACAAAATCAAATGTGTTATGCGAACTTTCATCGCTATGTAAATGTCAGGTTCAAACATTAACTAGTCTATTCTTATTTTCATCATAGAAACAACCGATGTTTTTTCAATCCTTACTAGATACAAAATTTCTTCAATCTCTATTTAAAGATAATCAGGTATGTCTAGTAAATAATTCATGCACAGGTATTTTATTTATTTCCTCAAATATATTAACTCAATCTTCTAATTTTTCTCTTTTCTTAGCTTCTTTTTCTATCATTTTCCTTCTCTGTTCTCTTTCTTGTTCTCTCTCTGACAATACTTGTTCAGCTATCTGATCCAAACTATTAAATGTTGTTCACTCACTTTCTTTAACTTTGTATATAAAACAAGGTCAAACTTCTAAACCATACTTTCTAACTCTTGAATAATTAAGAGTTAAAGGACATCTAAACAAACTAGATATATTTGATGTTGCTTTATCTGTTTTCAAATTCAAATCTTTTATTATAATATCTATATCTTTATAAATTCTATTAACTGCTAGTTTATAATTCTCAGGTTTAAATTGTTTATGATCTCAAATATAGTATATATGAGCTCAATTACCACTAGCCATAACATATTCATAATCTCAATAATCACTATCATCTAATCTTTCAAGTATAGCATCAATATATCAATATAGTTGGTTATCACTAATAACTTCTCACATATTTTTCATAATAGTTTCTCTAATATCTATATCAACTCAAAAATAGTTCTTCATAACTATATCTGAATCTTTACACCTAGCTTTTAAGTTTTTATTAACACCTCAAACAAAATATACATCACAATCATCGTGATCCATAATACTCATAACAGGATTGCTTTTATCTATATCAAATACATTCTTAACATCAGAAACTTCTATCTTAGTTCATTTAATACCGATCCTTTTATAAAAATCTATTGGTTCGTTCTGTTCATATCAACCTCTAAACTCTCACTCTTCAGGTATAAATATATCAACATCTTCTTCAACTTTAACTGTCTCAACTGGTGATATAGATTTTTTAAGTTCTTTTATATCATCAAACTCAGTTGGTATTGTAGCTAAATAGAAATTAACATGGTTATAACGATTAAGATTAGATTTCTTAGCTATCTTTAATAGTCATTTCTCTTCCAAATATTTAACTATATTAGTTATTGTGTTGATACTAACATCAATATATTCAGCAGCCTGTTCCCTAGTAAAAAAACTATATGGTTTATCTTCCCAAGGGAATATTTTATATTTCTTGTTTCTATTATTATACATCTTAACCAACATAAGAAATTTACAGGCATTCCTGTATTTTATTCAACCAACCAATTCAAGTAATCTATCATCTAACTTCTTAATCTCTCATAGGTTTGGAATTTTGTTTTTGTAGTAGGTTTGTTTAATTTTCATACTGCGGATTAGAAATAAATAAAAGTTCTAACTCATATGATGTAGCAGATGATATGTAGTCCACAGTATGTCTCATTTAAGAGAAATATATCTACCACATCCACTACATCATATAAATTAACTATCCATATAATTTAATATACAATCTAATTTCTATTTATCAACACATTTTCACTTATAATGATTTCTAATCAAATTGCAAGTCTTTCAAACATATAGTTTTATATAGTTAATAACTATTATTACTAAATATCTAAAAAAGTGCAGTACATTTTCTTGAAATAAATTTCGACAATTTATATAAAAAAAACACTACACTACATAAAATATTCAATATTTTACTTACCACACTACATAAAATATTCAATATTTTGGTCATTATGTTGTATAAAACATTTAATATATAATAAGCTTCATGAATAAAAAGATTATACAAAGACGTATTATAGAGAAAATAGAAGTTTTTTTAAAAACAGATGATATTTTGTTATTATATTGAGCTAGACAAGTTGGCAAAACAACAATTATGAAATTTATTCAGCAGAAATTACTATACGATAAAACATATTTTTTCGATTTAGAAAACATAGAATATTTAGAACTATTAAACAAAAATCCAAATATTTTTGTAGAATACATGAAATCATATCATTGATGGAAAGAAACAGAAAAAATAGTGGTTTTTATAGATGAGATACAGTACTTAGACAATCCTACAAGTTTTTTAAAATTTATTCACGACAATTATAGCAGTATAAAATTGATTGTTTCTGGTTCCTCTACATTAGAAATCAGAGGAAAACTCCACGATAGTCTAGTAGGAAGAATTATCAAATTCGAAATATTGCCATTAAGTTTTGAAGAGTTTTTGATTTTTAAAAACAAAGAAAATCTAGCTAAAAATATAGGGAAACAAATATCATTGTCGATAATAAATAACGAAATAAAATTTTTCTTTGAAGAGTATACAAAGTTTTGATGATATCCAAAGATAGCACTAGAAAACAATGCTAACATCAAAAAAGAATATCTCAAGCAGATATTTGACAGCTATATTCAAAAAGACATCAAAGATATCTGAAAAATAAAAGAAATTGAAAAATTTAATAAAGCACTAAAAATATTAGCAGATCAGAGCTGAAGCTTATTAAATATATCTGAATTTTCAACTACGATAGGCATTACACAAAACACATTAAATGAACGATTGTTTTTATTAGAAAACACATTCGTGATCCAATTAATAAGACCATTTTCAAACAATATTAGATGAGAATTAACAAAAATGCCAAAAATATTTTTTATAGATAATGGAATCAGAAACTTTATAAATAATAGTTATGAGATTGAATGAAATAGCCTAGAAAACTCGTTTTTTAGTCATATAAATAATAGTTATAAATTCAAAAAAATACAGTTTTATAGAACTCAAGACAAAAAAGAAATAGACTTTATACTAGATTGAGAGCCATATGAAGTCAAAACAAATTACAAGGGAAAATCTTTAACACCACTCAATTATTTTTGAGAAAAATATAACAAAAAAGGGAATATAATTACACTAAACAAAACTGAAAATACGAAATATACTATATTATATCCACGAGAAATATAGATGCTCACAATAGCAGTCCATATAGGGGAAAAGCATAATTTATTTTTCAGGAAGACAAATGAAAACCATAGTGATTACTTCATGATATTTTAATCCTATCCATCCAGGACATATCGAATGTCTAGAACTTTGCAAAGAACTTTGAGATGAACTTCGAGTAATAGTAAATAGCGACAAACAAGCTAGAGACAAAACAGGAAAAACTGATGTTTTTCAAGACGAAAATTTTAGAATGAGAGTAACCTCATCAATCAAACCCGTAGATGAAGTAATTTTATCTGTAGATCAAGATTGATCAGTTTGTCAAAGCATCAAACACACAGCAAATCTAATCAAAGAAAAATACGGAGAAGATACAAAAATAATTTTTGGAAAATGAGGTGATAGATTTTCAGGGAACATCCCAGAAGTACAAGTATGTAAAGATTTATGAATAGAAATTAGAGACTGATTGTGAGCTAAAACTCATAATAGTAGCGATTTTAGAGCAAAGAAATAAAAAAGACTTGATTTTATATGTTTTATGGTTATAAAGTATTCGTTTTCAAATACTTAATCACTACCAAATGGAAAATTTAACTATATTACTTAAAACAAAAAAAACCGTATTCTTTTTTCAAGAAATTAAAAAATTTTTAAAAATTCCTACAGATGCAGGTACAAAAAGCTTTTTACAAAGAGCAAAAGCAAATCAATCGCTATATAATCCTTATAAGTGATATTGGGTATTACCAAATTATGAACCATGGGAATTGGCATGCAAAATAAAAAGTGATTCCTATATTTCAACAGAAACAGTCCTTTTTAAGGAATGAGTTTTTTTTCAATTTTATGGAAATACAATTAGTTGTATAGCCAATGAATCTCGTAAGTACAAAATTGATAATAAAGAAGTGATATATTATAAAATAAAATCTGAAATTTTAAATAATCCTATAGGAATAAGAGAATATGCAAATTATCGTATTGCTACGCCAGAAAGAGCATTATGTGATTATATTTATCTCAATCCTCATGGAGTTATCGATGCTCCAGAAAATATCAATCAAATAAGATTGAATCAAATCATTGATATATATCCCAAAAAAACTGCTTTGTATATTAAAAAGCTTCTACATGTTGAATAAAGAAATCCATGAAAAATATATGAAAAATTTATTATTTGCAATATTTACTCACAAAATATCAGATTTTTTGGCTTTTAAAGGAGGAACATTGGCATATTTTGTGTATCAATTAAATAGATTTTCTACGGATATTGATATAGATATATTGTATATAGAAAAAGAAGAACAAATTATCCAAGGAATCAGAGAGATATTGTTAAAATATGGTGAAATAAAAAATGAAACACTTGGTAAAACAATTCACAGATGGATATTTCGTTATGATGAAAGAAGTATGAATATTAAAATAGAACTCAACAAAAGAATCTGGCAAAACAACAAATATAATCATGAAAATATCGAAAACACTCAGATTTTCTGTATGGCCAAAGAGTGTATTTTTGCAAACAAATTAGTAGCACTTTCAGAGAGGTTTTATAGTAGAGATCTATATGATATATATTTCTTTTTCTCACAAAATTTTCCTATTTATGATGCTATTATTTATGAAAGAACCGGTCTAAATACCAAAAAATTTCTTCAACAACTAACAAAAGAGTTACCAAAACATTTTACAGAAAATAATGTATTAACAGGATTGGGTGAAATACTTGATGACAAGCAAAAATTACGAGTCAAGAAATGTTTACTCAAAGATACTATAAAAAAAATAAAAATATATATATAGTATATATAGATCAATATGGATTGGTTTGTAAAAGTATTGAATACACAACTAAATTAATTAAAGAAAAATATGGAGAGAATACCAAAGTAATTTTTGGGAAGTGAGGAGATAGATTTGCAGAAAATATCCCAGAAGTCGCTGTTTGTAACGATTTATCAATTGAAATTAAAGATGGTTTAGGTAAAAAGATATGTAATAGTAGTGAGTATAGAGCAAAATAGTTTTTTTATAAAAGTAATCAAATATGACAAAAATATCAATAATAACTCCATCATTCAATCAAGACCAATTTATAGAAAGAACTATTCTTTCAATTGTAACACAAAAATGAGATTTCGAAATAGAATATATTGTGATGGATTGAAAATCAACAGATAATACTGTTGAAATACTCGAAAAGTATGAAAAAAAAATAAAAAACTGAGAGTTCAAAGGCAATAAATGAATCACATTTATTCGAAAATCAGAAAAAGACAAAGGACAATCAGATGCAATCAACAAATGACTCAAAATTGCTACTTGAGATATTTTTACCTATCTAAATAGTGATGACACTTTAGCACCAAAAGCACTAAAAAATATAGTTAAATATTTATGAAACTCAGACAAAAAACGATCATATTGAAAGTGTAAGATAGTAGATAAACAAGATAAAGAAATTAGAAAACGAATCACAACATATAAAAATATTCTATGAAAAAACTATTCATACTGAAAATTATTATCTGAAAACTTTATCTCACAGATGACTGTTTTTTGGAAAAAGGAGATTTATAATGAATTTTGAGGATTTGATGTAGATGAGCATCTGTGTATGGATTATGAATATCGACTTAGAATATGAGCAAAATATGATCCTTTATATATACCAGAATATATTGCAAATTTTAGATTTTATCACACAAGCAAAAGTGGTAGTATGTTCACCAAGCAATTTACACAAGAACTTGAATTAGCAAGAAAATATGCAAATTGAAAATATAAATTAAGTTTGTTTTTACATAAATTTAATTATTATAAAACAATCATTATCTATAAAATTTTAAGTTTTCTAAAAAAATAATCATGAAAAATATACTTATAGTTACTCCCTTTTTTGTGCCTGCATATAGTTATGGATGAATAGTAAGAGTAGCTTATGAACAAGCAAAATGACTAGTTGCAAGATGATATAATGTGACAGTTATAACTACTGATGTTTTTGATTCAAAACAAAGAAATAGTATTCTTAATGAAACTATAGAATGAATCAAAATAAAAAGATTTAAAAATATATCAAATCATCTAGCAAAATTTCAAAATCTTTACTTGCCTATATGAATGAAAAAATGGTTAAAAAATAATATCTCAAACTATGATATAGTTCATATCCATGATATATATAATCTATGTACTTACTGGGCTTGAAAATATGCTTTAGAAAATAATAAAAAATACTTCATACAACCACATGGAACTCTTTCAGATATTAGAATACAATCAAGAAAAAGTTTTATAAAAAAATGGATACTTAAAAAGATGAAAACTATCTTTGATAATGCTAACTGATGGTTTGCTTTGACCAAAACAGAGATACAAGAGATAGAAAACATAACTGATAATACAAACATACAAGAACTACCAAATGGTATAGACACAAAAAAGTTTGAAAATATAAAAAAAGCAGATATACATAAAATGTACAATTTAGATAAAAATATAAAGATTATTACTTTTTTATGAAGGATACAATATATAAAATGACTTGATATATCTTTCAATATTCTTACTAAACTAGATGAAACATTTAAAAATTGGAGATTTCTTGTGATATGACCTGACGAATGAGAAAAAGATAAATTAATAAAATTATCAAAAGATTTATGAATTGAAGATAAAATTATTTGGTATTGAGAAGAAAATACTGATAAAAAATATGAACTACTTGCTTGAAGTGATTTGTTTTTATTTAACTCAAGAAACGAAGGTTTTTGAATGACCATTATAGAAGCTTGTATGTCTCAAATACCCATTATAATTAGCACCTGATGCCCTATATATGATATTGAAAATTATAACATATGATATAAAATTGATAATTCTAATACAATAAATTTTGTTGATAAAATTAAAGATATTTTGACAAATAAATGAAGTTACCAAAAAAATTTAAAAAAATATGTATATGATAATTATGAACTAAAAATTTTAAATGATAAACTAATAAACTATTATGAAAAATAAAATCATACTTATACACAATATCATCACTCCAACTCGTACATTGTTATTTAACAAATTACATGAAAAATTTAAATCACAATGATATGATTTTAAGATAATTTTTACTTCTGAAACTGAATCAAATAGAAAATGGAATACTCAAAAAGAAATAGATAAATTTGAGTTTGATTATGAGATATTAAATTCAAAGCAGATACAACATACTTGATGAAAAGACAATCACTTTTTCCATATAAATTTTGATATAAAAAAAATACTTGATAAAGAAATGCCTAATATCATTATACATGCATGATGGGCTTGACTTTCAGCTTGGAGTTCTATGTTTTGGTGTAAGAAAAATAATGCAAAATATATACTATGGAATGAAAGTACTAAACATGAAAATAGCTGGAGAAGAACTATTACAAAACCTTTGGTTAAATATTTAGTAAAAAATAGTGATAAATATATGTCTTTTTGAAGTAGATCTTTTGAATATTTAGAAATATTATGAGCAAACAAAGAAAAAATCTATCCTTTATACAATACAGTTGATGTAGATTTTTTCTTGGAACAATCAAAAATTTTAAAACCTCAAAAAGAAGAATTGAAACAAAAATATGGTATCAAAACAAAATATACTATAGTTTTTGTGTGACAATTAATCGAGAGAAAGTGAATTTATAATATTCTTGAATGATTTGCAAATTTTCAAAAACAAAATAAAGATATATCACTTGTTTTTGTATGATGATGACCAGAAGAAGAAAATATGAAACAAATAATAAAAGAAAAAAATATTCAAAATGTATTTTTTCCATGATTTTTTCAAATAGATAAAATCAGTGAACTCTACACTATAGCAGACATTTTTACTCTTCCATCTATAGAAGAAGTTTGGGGGCTTGTGATAAATGAAGCAATGTGTTTTTGATTACCTATAATTACAGCTTATAGAGTTTGAGCAAGTGCTGATTTGGTACAAGAGTGAAAAAACTGATTTATTATGAAAGAAAATACTGTTGAAGAATTTGAAAAATGACTTGAGTTTCTCTTTGAAAATAATTTGATAGAAAAAAATAATAATTTAGAGATAATAAAAGATTTTAGAGTGGAAAAGATAGTTGAGAAGTTGGAGTTTTAGTTTAATTATGAAAATTTTTTATAAATAAATAAAATACATTTAAATAAATATTTTTCTATTCAATAATATTTATCCCAAATATAATTATCTTCATTTTTTGATATTTTTTCTAATTTTGAATTATTAGAAGTTCATGATTCATGTATTCTGAAATTTGTTATAGTTTTATTGTAAAATAATCCTACTATTTTACCTTTAGCAAGTTTTATCCAAAATTCTCTATCAGATTTTATTTTCAAATTTTCATTAAAATATCAAAATCTATCATGTAAGTTTTTTTTATGAATTACAGCTGGTTGGTTAATATAACAAAGTAATCAAAAAAGCCATTTTTTTAGTCATTTTTGATATATTTTTCTAGAAGGTGCATTATAAATAAATTTTCAGTTTTCATCTACTGCATTAAATCTTGCATAATATAGATCTTTATTTCAGGTTTTATCTATATATTTTAAATAATCCTTTAATATATTTGGCTCTAAATAATCATCACTATGAAGAAATAATAAATATTCTCACTTAGCAATCTTTATTCACTCATTCATGGCATTATAAATTCATTTTGCTTCTTTTCTTTCTAGCTTTATATTTTTTTCTGTATTTTTTTTAATATATTTATTAATTATATCTTGAGTTGAATCTATAGAATTCCCATCAACAAAAATATGCTCATAAATATTATCATCAAGATTTTGGGCAATTATACTATTTATAGTTTTTTTAAGATATTTTTCGGAGTTGTATGTACATGTTATTATTGATAATTTCATTAGTTTATTTTCTTAAAGAAATAATATATCCTAGCACCTTATATGACAATATTATTATCTTAACAAGAACCTTAGATATATAAAAATATAAATTTTTCTTTTTATAATTAATATATTTAATGTATTTTAAACAGTCGATATTTCTTCTATGATTATGTATAATACAGTCTTTTGGTGGAATATTAGATCCAATATACGCATATTTTTCCATATTTTCTAAATCAATATTTTTTATATGTTTATAAAAAAAAATATTAAGCAAAGTTTGATCATGTCTAAAGAGAGCACAATTTCTAATAAATGGACTCTTATCTTTTCATTTATTTCTAGATTGTTCAGATTCAGAGAATCATAAACATAGTCCAGATAGCATAGCATCATTTGTAATGTTTATAAGATTATTTATTATTAAATTTTTTTTATTAATTCATAATATACCTGCTGTAAAATAATGATTATGATCAAAATTATTAGAAAAATCTAAAAGGCCATAATATTCTTTTGGTACTATAGTTTTTAATTCCATCTTTTGTGAAACAGTGAAATATCATTTATTTTCAATTATTCCAAATATATGATCTAAGTTAGATAAAACAGAGCTTCATGAATCTATATGAAGATGATTATCTCAATAAAAGTTATTATATATCCATATTTTCCAACTATAGCAACTATCCCAAAAAGGTAAAAATTTAGGTACACGTATAACTTCTATGTTTTTAATTAATTTTAAATGTTCTTTAAAGAAAAAATTTAATCACACATCAAAAACTATTATTTTAGGATGTTCTTTGTAATTTTTTTGTATTGATCAAATTAAGTTTAATAAAAATGGGAAAAATTTATCAGATGATGCAGTTGTTAAAACATTTTTATTGTTTATCATCATTTTATTTCTTTTTTAAAGTTAAAAAATAATTTACAGCAAAAATAGGTAATAAATTTGATAAAAAATTATCAAGTTTTTCTATCATAATAAATAAAACTGGTGATTTTTTCATAAATAATTCTTTGATTTTATGAGGGATTCGTAATATTGTACTTCAATCTCTTTCTATTATTTTAAATCCACTATTTTTTACAATACGTTCAATATCTTTAAAAGAGAAGTGCCAGTGTCTAGCTGATTCCCAATCTTTATGATTATTCATATCTATCTTATTTTGGTTTCTAATCTTAGCTATTTTATAAAAAAGACTACTTCAGTTAGGCATTGATAAAATCATTTTTCATCATTTTTTTAATACCCTATAACATTCATTACATGCTTTTTGATAATCTGGTATGTGTTCTAATACCTCAGAACATATAATATAATCTATTGATTCGGTTTCTAAAGGTATGTTGGTCAAATCAACCTGATTGTAAATAATTTTTTCATTATTATAATTGTTTTTTTTTGCAAAATTTAATTCTTTTACGTCATACTCAAAAGCAAAGATTTTTTTAAAATAATTTTTTGCAAGAAAAACATATGGTCATCTTCCACATCAAGCATCTAATAACGTTTTGTTTTTATCTTGAAATTTTAGAATATTTTTCATCACAATCCTGGCTTTTTTTTTATGATAATATCTTATCAATCAATAATCTCATCATGGATAGTCATGAAATTCATCTAAGAATTCCATTCAATAAATTTTGTTCAAAATATCAACCTTAACCATTTTACGTTTTTTTAGTTATATAAAATATATATAAATTACTTTTTATTTTCTAAAAATCACTTATAACTTTTATTTATTCCTTCCTCCAATCATATTTTATGCTCCCATCACAGATTTTTCAATTTATCAACACTTAATAACTTTCTTGGTGTACCATTAGGTTTTGTTTTGTCCCAAACAATATTTCAATCATATCACACAACTTTTTTAATTTTTTCTGCCAATTCCTTTATTGTTAAATCAACCCCTGTTCCAATATTAAAAATTATCTCTCATTTCTCATTTTGCTCTTTAGTTGGATCGAAATTATTCATCAAATATATGATAGCATCTGCAGCATCATCTGAATGTAAAAACTCTCTATAAGGACTACCATCTCACCACAATTCTACCTCTGATTTATTATTCACTTTAGCTTCATGAAATTTTCTAATCATTGCAGGAAATACATGAGAATTTTCAAGATCAAAGTTATCATTTGGTCCATATAGATTAGTTGGCATACATGCAATAAAATTTGTCCCATACTGACGATTGTAACTCTGACACATCTTTATTCATGCAATTTTTGCAATAGCATATGGTTCATTTGTACTTTCTAATTTTCCAGATAGCAAATATTCTTCTTTTATTGGTTGTTTAGATTCTTTGGGATAAATACAACTAGATCCCAAAAATATAAGTTTTTTGACTCCTGATAAATAAGAATTATGTATTATATTGTTTTGAATTTGAATATTGTTGTATATATATTCAGCAGGGTAGTTTTGATTTGAAACAATACCTCCAACTTTAGCAGCTGCTAAAAAAACATAATCTGGTTTCTCATTCTCAAAAAATTCCCTTGTTTCAACAACATCCATTAAATCTAATTCATCACGTGTTTTTATGATTAAATTTTTATATCACATTTTTTCTAAATTTCTTTTTATAGCAGATCAAACTAATCAGCGGTGCCCTGCAATATAGATTTTATCATTTAATTCCATTTAACCAAATTTTATCAAATAAAAACTATTCGTATTGATTTAAAATTTCGTACCCATGATTTTTGAGTATTTCCTGTTTTTTAAACTTTTCAATATCTGATTTCACCATTTCTTTACACATTTCCCTCACTGTATATTTTGGTGTCCATCCCAATTTTTCTCTGGCTTTAGAGTTATCTCCAAGCAAAAAATCTACTTCTGCTGGTCTAAAGTATTTTGGATCAACTTCTACTATACATTTTCCAGTGTTTCTGTCATATCATTTTTCTTCTACTCATTCTCATCTCCATTCTAATTCTACCCCTATTTCTTCAAAACTTCGATTTACAAAATCTCTTACAGTGTTAGCAACTCCAGTAGCTATAACAAAATCTTCTGGTTTTTCTTGTTGCAACATCATCCACATAGCTTCTATATAATCTTTTGCATGTCCTCGATCTCTTTTTGCATCTAAATTCCCCAAATATAATTTATCTTGCAATCCTAATTTAATTTTGGCTACTGCCATAGTTATTTTTCTTGTCACAAATGTTTCTCATCTCAATGGTGATTCGTGGTTAAACAATATACCATTGCAAGCAAATATTCCATAACTTTCTTTATAATTTCTTGTGATTCGCATAGCATAAAGTTTTGCACATCCATAAGGACTTCTCGGGTGCATTGGAGAATCTTCGTTGTATCATTTTTCTGGCCTATTATAATCCATTCATCCAAACAATTCACTTGTGGATGCTTGATAAAATTTACATGTTTTTTCAAGTCCCGCTATTTTAATCGCTTCCAACAATCTCAAAGCACCAATTCAATCTGAATTTGCAGTATATTCGGGCATATCAAAACTCACATGTACATGTGATTGTGCAGCTAGGTTATATATTTCATCTGGTTGTATTTTCGTTACCAATTTGATAAGATTTGCACTATCTGTCATATCTCAATAATGCAAAATAAATTTAGCATCAGATTCATGCGGATCTTGAAACAAATGATCAATTCTATCTGTATTAAACAAAGATGACCTTCTTTTTATTCCATGAACTTCGTATCATTTTTCTAAAAGAAATTCAGCAAGATATGCGCCATCTTGTCATGTAATTCCTGTAATTAAAGCTTTTTTCATTTCCAATAAAATAAATAAATAAATAGATATTATTTTACTCTCAGTTTTCTAACTTCATCCTTTAACAACAAAAACTTTTTATAGTTTACAATTCAAAATACAACAAAAAATAATATTCCAATTATCATCAACTTCCATAGATTATCCATCCTCATTAGATCGTCAATTATGAATATTTTAGATTTTATAAACCACAATATAGCTCACAATCAAATTCACAAAATTATATTTTTTACAATAAATTTCCACTCTACACTGAAATGAATATCTTTGTATATCAGCTTAAAACTCAAAATAAATAGCAAAATATAACTAATTCACAAAGCGAATATAGATCCTAGTAATCATATGGTATACAAACCAATAATAGATAATACTGTAACTAGTAAAACTGAAATAAATGTTATTTTTACTCTTTCTTTGATTTTACCCATACCTGCTAATACAGAAAAATTGAATCCTACAAAAATAGTAACAACAGTAAACATAGCTCACCAAGAGAGGAGTTCACCAGAAAAGATAAATTTCTGACCAAACAATATTGAAGCTATTTCTGGTCATAATGCTGCCATAAATATTGCGAACAAAAACGAAAAAACAGAAAAATAACTATAAAAAAAGCTAAATAAAAGTCTAAGTTTTTTTATATCTTTTTTACTTATCATCTCAGATACCATAGGAAATATTAATCCAATTATTGGTCATATTACCATACTAGATATTCCAAACAAACTGATAAAGTTGGTATAATATCATGCTGATTCTGGTCATAAGATAACTATCACTAATTGTTGTATGACTTGTCCAAAAATATGTATTGCATTCAATCCCAAAAAGCACCAAAAAGCATATTTTATATATTCTCTGATCATTGGTTTTTCAAACACCAAATTTCATTGAAACAACTTCTTTTTATATCTGCTAAAAAACACTATCAATCCTATACTGATACCTACAGCAAGTCACAATATCCAGTTGAGACTATACCATTCAATACTAGCCCTTCCTGTTAAAAAGAAAAATAATGTAAACCCTACAATACTCCACATCCTAATAAATTCTACAAATTGTTGAGCTAGAGTATTTTGGAAAGCAAAAAATATACTTTGTAAAACTTGAAATAAGTTTATCCCCAAAAAATAAAAACAGAAATATCTAAGAATCGTTTCAGCACTTGGACTATGAAAATAATGAGTAGCTAGCCATGGCGCCCAAAATCGTAATATACTAGCAATTATAAGTCCTGTAAATATTTGTACTGCCAAACTCAAATATATAGAGGTTTTGATATAATTGTATTGTTTTTTTATCCAATATCTTGGTATGAAATATTGCAAACTTTCTGTTAGTCCCAAATCATTGTAGATACTCAACATTGTTACCAGTCCAACAACACTATACAACACTCCCACATCAGCGACCGAAACAGAATTAGAAATCAATACTTTGATGATATATCCTGCTGGCGCTATCAAAAATGAAAAAAGATACAACCAAAATCATTTTTTGATCAATTTTTCTCCTAATGTTTGATCTGGTAATAGTTCTTTATATCAGTTTTTTTTCATATATTTATGCTTTCAAAAAAATAATAATGCTATTTTGTGAGCATATATTATATACTAATCATTAATCCAAAATCAAATTCTTTTGTTAGTTTGTTTTATTTTACCATCTCGATTATTAATTTATTTTATTTTACCATCTCGATTATTATTGTTGCCCTTATGTCATCTCGAGTGAATATTGTTGCGAGAGATCTAAAAGCATTACAGGAAGATTTCTCGCAAGATAGAGCACTTCGAAATGACAGTAGTGAATATTTCTCGCAAGATAGAGCACTTCGAAATGACAGTAGATGGATTCTTCGCTCTGCTCGGAATGACAAATTGTTTGTTCAGAATGACGGTGTTCAGTCATATTGAGCCTATATAAAATTATAGAAATTTATTATTACTTTCTTTTTTTCAAAGATTGTTTGTTTTCTGTTTCGAGCTTCCTTTTAATTTTTTTAATATCTTCTTCTGGTTTTATGTTTTCTGGGGTTATTCATCTATCGATTAAGGTTTTTCTTACAGATAAATTGTTGGTAATATGTTCTTGAGAAATTTTATTTTCAGAACTCATGTTTTTATTTTTGGCATTATAAATAGTAATTTCTGTAGCAAAATCCTTTGCTTTTAATAATAATGTTGGCATAAAGTCAGCTAGAGGCTTGGCTCATTTTATTTGTCGCCTTTTTTTCATTTCTTTTGTTGTCCTACCAAACAATGCAGTATCTCATTTACTACGAATTAATGCAAAATTTTTATCACTTTTTGTTTGTTCATATATTACTTTTGAAAGTTCTTTTTCGCTTTGACTTAATTTTTGGCGAGCTATCACTCTTTCATATAGTGAAAGTTTTTGTTGAATAATTTCAAACTGTCTTGTTTGAGTTGCAAAATATGTTTGTGCAAATGCTATTTGAGATTTACGAGGATCTCCATTTTGTGCAATAAGGTAACAAGCATATCTAGTAAGCATGAAATCTGCTATTTCTTTTGTTGCTCATTTAGGCATCTTTATCGTTTTCCTGACATCAGCAAAATGATCAGAAATTAGATATCAACTATTGTTACAAGATATTTTTGCTTTTTGTAAAACATCCCAAAAATTATCCCATTTTACATATCATAATAATTTTTGTAAATCTCTAGCTAACCAAAATTCTATTCAATTTTTTGTAAAATTTACATGTGATTCAAAATTTTCAAACATTTCTCTAATTTCAAAATTTTCCATTATTGTTCATAATAAAATAAATCTTATTGGTGATAGTAAGAAAAATTATAACAATTTCAATACCTTGTGTCAATTTTTTTTTTGACCACACAAAGCAACCTCCCTATGCGAAAAATCTTTCACTTTCATTTCATTTGTTTGTATTGTAGTATTATAGAAATTTATTATTATTTTATTTTTTCAAACTTAACTATTGCAAGAGAATCAAAAATTTATATAAACTAAATTGTTTTATTTCAAAAATTTTCAACTATGCAAAAGATTTCTATCAACAAAATTTTTAAGGACTACAAAACATTATTAAACAAAGATTACAAATTAAATTGACGAGTTAGAACAATTAGAGATTCCAAAACTTTTGGTTTTATTGAATTAAATGATGGTTCTTATCTAAAAAATATTCAAATTGTTTTCCACGATAATTTAGATAATTTTGCTGAAATTTGTCATCTTGGAGTAGGAAGTGCAATCTCAGTTGAATGAACTTTACTTCCTTCTCAATGATGAAAACAAGAATTCGAGATTCAAGCAAGCAAAGTTAGTATAATATGAAAATCTGATTCAGATTTTCCACTACAAAAGAAAAGACATTGATTTGAGTATCTTAGAGAAATTGCACATTTAAGAACTAGATCAAACACCTTTTCTGCAGTTTTTAGGGTTAGAAATTTACTTTCTTATGCTATCCATAAATATTTCCAAGAAAATGGCTTTATGCGAGTACATACTCCCATAATCACTGGAAGTGATGCAGAATGAGCAGGGGAGATGTTTAGGGTATCTACTTTGGATATGTTAAATACTCCAAAAAATGAAGATGGGAAAATAGATTTTTCAAAAGATTTTTTTGGAAAAGAGTCTTCACTTACTGTTAGTTGACAATTAGAGTGAGAAACTTTTGCTTGTGCTTTTGGTAAAATTTATACTTTTTGACCTACTTTTAGAGCTGAAAATTCAAATACAGCCAGACACTTATCAGAATTCCGAATGATAGAACCAGAAATAGCGTTTGCAAACTTACAAGACAATATGGATTTAGCAGAAGATTTAATAAAATATGTGTTTAAATATGTATTAGACAATGCTTCTGCAGAAATAGATTTTTTCACTCAATTTATTAATCCAGAAATAAAAGATAGAATTACAAAACTTATTGACTCAAAATTTGCAAGAATTACATACACAGAAGCTATAGATATCCTCCAAAAATCTGAACAAAATTTCGAATATCCAGTTTCACGATGAGTAGAATTACAGACAGAACATGAAAGATATTTGTCAGAAAAGGTTTTTAATTGACCTGTATTTGTGACAGATTATCCAAAAGAATTTAAAGCATTTTATATGAGATTAAACGACGATAAAAAAACGGTAGCAGCAATGGATTTGTTAGTTCCTGGTGTTGGGGAAATGATTGGTGGAAGTCAAAGAGAGGAAAGGTTAGAAATTTTGCAACAAAGAATGCTAGAATCAGGACTAAATCCAGAAGAGTATCGACGATATATGGATCTTAGAAAATATGGAACCAATCCACATGCAGGATTTGGAATATGATTTGAAAGATTGGTGATGTATCTTACAGGTATGGAAAATATTCGTGATGTAATTCCTTTCCCTAGGACTCCAAAAAATCTCGAATTCTAATAAAATAACGAGAAATTAATTTGCCACCTCTTCGTCATTCTGAGCAAAGCGAAGAATCCATTACTCACAACTGTCATTTCGAAGTGTTCTATCTTGCGAGAAATCTTACTTTAATGCTATTAGATCTCTCGCAACAATATTCACTCGAGATGACAAAAATAAAACAAGTTTTTCTCTTTGATAATTTTTTCAATATCCTTATAAATTTTTTTGAACAATAAAAAAATAATCTTGAATTTTGAAATAGATTTCATAATACAATATTATACTTATTGAGAGTTCAACTAAAAACTATTTTTTTTTAGCTTCTATTTTATATTTGCAATGAATATTTCAATTTGATTTTCATGACCAGCTGGTGGAGGAGTCAATACGGCATGATTGCTTTTGGCTGAATTGTTTACCAAAAATGGATATGAGGTTTTGGTAGATAAGGAATATGCTTCTATTATTAAATGAGACAACAATTCTATTTTGGTCTATATTTCAGACAAAAAACCATTTATTTCAAAAAAAATAGATTATTTTATCTGTTTTAACGATTATTCTATCAAAAAAAACGAAAAAATTTATGAGCTAAAAAACATAATAAATTTGAAATCTTGTTCTTGTAAATACAAAAATGTTCCAGCTTTTGGATTTGCTCTCAAAATATTGTGAATAGACATTTCAGAATGAGAAATGATTTTACCAAATTTTTTTGAATGAGAAGTTCTACAAACCAATATAGAGGCATTGAGAGAGTGATTTGATCTTGATTATCATTTTGAAACTAATCATGGTTTTAAATTCACAAAAAACATTTCAAAAGATTCTAAAAAACTTTGTTATTGAAACGAGATTATAGCAAAATGAGCAATTGCTAGTGATTTAGAACGATATGGTGCATATCCAATGACTCCAGCCACTACAATAATTGATGAAGTAGTAAAAGATCCAAAAGTTATTTTTCATCAATGAGAAGACGAAATAGCAGTAAGTATGTCTATGCTTGGAGCAAAGTTTGCTGGAAAAAGGGCTATGTGTTGAACTAGCTGATGAGGGTTTGCTCTAATGAGCGAAAGTTTATCTTTCTCCAATCAAGCCGAAATATGATGAGTTTATGTTTTATCTCAAAGAGATGGGCCAAGTACTTGAACTCCAACTTTTACAGGCCAATGAGATATAGACTTTGCATTAAATGCAAGCTTTGGAGAAACAAAACCAATAGTTTTAGCTCCAGATACTTTTGAAAACTGATATAATTTGATTGGAAAGGCCTTAAATTGGTCAGACATTTATCAACATCCATTAGTTTATTTGGTGGATAAACAGTTTAGTGAAACTTATCTTTCTATAGATATTTCTAAATTAAAAGCAGAAACAGTAAATAGAGGAAGTGTTTTTATTTCTCCAAAAAATGAACAAGAAACTGACTTTAAAAGATATCAATTTACTGAATCTTGAATTTCTCCTTATTCAATTCCTGGAGTAGAAAATTGAGAATTTATTACAACTTCATATGAACATGATGAATATTGAGCAACAAATGAAGATCCAGAAATCAAAAAACAAATGATGGAAAAAAGGGCAAAAAAAATAGAAACTTTTATTCAAACAGAATTTAATGAAGACTTTTATGGATATGAAATAATTAATCCAAATGCTAAAAAATTCTTTGTGACTTTTGGATTCAATAGATATGTTTTGGAGTCACTACTTACAAATGATAAGTTTAAGAATTACTGAATTATCATAGTTACAATGCTACAACCTATAGATCCCAGACTAAAACAACGATTCCAAAAAAATGAGAAAAATATATCAGAGTTGATTTTTGTAGAAATGAATTATTGATGATCTTTCCAAAATTTAATTTCAAATGAATGTAAACTAAAAACAGACATTTGGGAAAAAAAGATAAAACATATCAGAAAATATGATTTATATCCAATTTTTCAGGAGGAAATCTAATTCAAGTTTATTCAAATATTCTTTAGATTTGAGCAAAGGATTTTTAAAGTAATACTTTACACTATAAATCAAACAAAATGAGAAACAATTTAAATAAATTTCAGCGATGTCCTTGATGTGGAAATTTTGTAATCCATCTTGCAATCAAACAAGCATTAGCAGAATTAAAAATACCAAAACATCAAACTGTGGTAGTTACATGAATTTGATGTAGTGGGAAAATGAGTCAGTATGTTGATTGATATTGAGCAGAAACTCTACATGGTAGAGGACTAGCTTTTGCTACTGGAGTAAAAATATCAAATCCAGAGCTTACCGTAATTTCTTATGCTGGAGATGGAGATTCTTATGGAATAGGTCTTGGCCATTTACTTCATTCTGCTAGAAGAAATATCAATATTGTTCATATAGTTGCAGACAACCAAAATTATGCTTTGACTACTGGTCAAGCATCTCCTACTACACCAGAAAATATAAAAACAAAATCTACTCCAGATTGAAATACGATATCTCCATTTGATCCATTGAAATTAACAGAGTCTGCCGGTTGTAAATTAAATATTTCTGCTAATGATAGAGATTTGCCTAGATTGAAAAAAGCGATAATGGACTGAATCCAACATAAAGGTTTCGCTCATATAAATGTTAAACAAACTTGTCCAAGTTTCAAAAAATGGTAAAAAGTAAGGAAATATTAAAAAAAACTATCTTTTGATAGTTTTTTCTGGCATAATTAAAAAAAATGTGTGGCTAAAACAATAGGAAACAGTAGAAGGTAATTGTTTTATCTACTGTTTTTTTATAAATGCAATATAAAATTTGTAAAAAATGTTGAGAAAAGAAGGTTAAAA
>JALOAF010000061.1 GCA_023228925.1 Candidatus Absconditabacterales bacterium
GTAATAATTCTATAGATTGGGATGGAAAAGATAAATATGGCAATACTTTGAGAACTGGATTGTATTCTTATTATATAAATGCTCTTGATAAAAATGGTAAAGCTGATAAAAAAACTGGAACAGTTATTATTTCAAGGAATTTAAATGAATAATATGAAAAAAACAATTTTATCTATTTTAATTATATTAATATTTGGTTTAGTAAGTAGAGCTGAATTTGAATTTGTTGAAACAAGTATTGTTAATATGGCTCTATCAGGTTCAGGTATTGCATATATTAAAGATGTAGGTGTTCTTATAAGTAATCCTGCTGCTATATCATATCTTGAAAAAGGTCAGTTTTATGCTGTTTCAAAAGAAGAATTTTCTATTGATGAAATGGAAAGTAATTTTATTTCTCTGGGGAATAAAATGAGTAATTATTTTAACTTTGCATTTTCTAATCTTGATTTTGGATATACAGATTATAGAGAAAATACCTATATCATTACTTTAGCTACAAAAATGTATGATAATTCAAGTATTGGATTTAATATTAAAAAACTTAATTCAAGAATATTAAATACTGATAATAATTCTGCTTTCTCATTTGATATAGCTTTTTCGGGAATTGTTTCTAATACTGAATATGTATTGAGTATTCAGAATGCAAATGTTCCGACGGTAAATGATGAAATACCTAGAAGTTATGAACTTGGATTTAATTTTAACACTTCTTCAAAAAATTCTACTTTACTTAGTTTTTATAAAGTAAGTTCTTTTGGAAATCAGAAAAAAGATTTAAGTATGCGTATTGGTCAGGTTTGGCAGACTGGTGATAATTTAAAGATTTATGCAGGATTTGCAACTAAACCTTATAAATTAAGTGGTGGTTTTTCTCTTGATTTATCTAAAAAATGGACTTTAGATTATGCTTTTTCTTCTATGAAATATCTTAATCCAACCCATGCAGTAGCTTTTAAGATGAATTTGAGGTGAATTGATGAATAAAAAAATAACTCTATTAATATGTATGTTTTTATTTTCAACAGCTATTTTTGCTGCTGTTGATGATAGATTAGAGTTAAATACAGCTAGTCATAGAGATCTTATTCTTTTACCAGGAATAACAGATAGTATTGCTAGTGCAATTATTGAATATAGAAATAAAAAAGGTGGTTTTTCTGATAAGGAAGAGCTTATAAATATAGTTGGAGATACGATTTACGATAATATTAAATATGACATAAAAGTTATTCCTCCTATTGAACTTAAAGCTGACAAAATAAATGGAAATTTTAAATTTGGTATAGCTAGAGATAATAAATATCTTGATGGAACACCTTTTTCAATGTCATTAAATTTTACTATGGGTGATACTTTTAAAGGATATATTGCTCAAAATGATTATGAGATTAAGACTTCCTCAAGTTCTAAACCAAAAGAAGCTTCAAAATTTGATGACGAAGTAATTCATGATTTTACTTATTTTATATATGAGTATGAAAAAGCTGATAAAGTGGAAAAAAATGTTTTTGAGCCAAAGATTTTTAAAGTTGTAACAGTTGAAGAACAAAAACAGAAATTCGATGATATTATTTTAAAGCTTGAAGAAAAATATGGTACAAGATTATCTGTAAAAGAAGATAATAATTATGTTACAGGTTATTATGAATCCAATCCATCTAATGATGAATATTTTAAACATCCTGATATTAAACAGAAACTTGATGTAAAAAAACCTTCAAATCCTATGATAATAAATGATGATACAGAATATCAGGCACAAAATTATGAAGACTTCAAAGTAGATATTAATAAAAAAGAACAAGTTCAAAAAGAAATAGATGATAAAGAAGTGGAAAAAAGAAATATTTATAGAAAATTAAAATATAAAATTGATTCAGGTTATATTTCAATTCCATATACAAAAACAAGAAAATATGGGTCTGGTGGTCAGGGATGGTCTGTTGAAAATTATTTTGACAATATGATTGGGACTTATTTTTATGCTGAAAACACATATTATGATTCTTCCTTAAAAAAAGTTCTTGAAGATCCTATTTACGGTGCAAGACTTGAAAAGCAATTTGATAAATCAAAAATCGGAGGAATGTTTTATAAACTAGATAATAAACATTATAAAAACAGTTTTGATCATTTTATGCTTTTTGGTGAGAAGGAATTAGATAAGAATTCAAGTATATATTTAGAATATGGTACTGTTTTTAATAAAAGTACTACTTTTTATGTAAAAGGTTTTTCTAAATACAGAAAAATGAATATAACAACTTCGCTTTATATTGTATCAGATAACACTTTTGATTATTCAGAATTAGATCCATTTGGTCAAAATTACTATTCAACTCTTGTTTCTGGAGATGAGGTCAATCCTTATATAAAAGTTGATTATTATCTTCCAAAAGGGAATAAATTAACTTATGAATATTCGCATTCGGATAGAATCAGTTTTTCAAGTTATGGGCTTACAGAATCTTATTCAGCTTCTAATGAGTTTCAATATAATTATAAAATGAGTGAAAAACTTAGTACTCAATGGTATGCATCTTTTAAAAGAAGTTCAAAAAATCAGTCTCAGGGATCTTCAGATGGAACTGTTTATGAAAGTACGGTTTTATCATGGTATGGAAGTTATAAGATGGATTCTGATAATTCTTTAACTCTTAAAATTAAAAGATTTAGCAGTGATGAAAAGTATGATGATTATGAAAACTCACTTGATATAAGATATTACAAGGATTTTGGCAAAAATCTTTCTACTAGTTTTCAAACCTATACTGAAGATTATCGTGGAACAAAATATAGACAGAATAAATTTAGATTTACTCAAAAGCTTTCAAATACAGCAAATCTTAGATTTACTAGAGTTGATGATAGAGAAGTTAAAAGTTCGGGAAGTGTTAAAGACTATAAGTATTCTGAACTTATATATAGTTTTAAATTTTAAAGAGGTGTTTTTTTTATGAAAGCATTGATACAGAGAGTAAATAAAGCTTGTGTGGAAGTTGAAGAAAAAGTTATAAGCAGAATAGACAAAGGTATTCTTTTATTTTTAGGTGTGGAAAAAAATGATGTATATTCCGATATAAAGTATATAGCAGAAAAAATAGTAAATTTGAGAATTTTTGAAGATGAAAATGAAAAAATGAATTTATCTTTACTTGAAGGTCAAAGAGAATTGTTGATTGTATCTCAATTTACTCTTGCTGCTAATACAAAAAAAGGTAGAAGACCTGGATTTGATAATGCTATGAATCCTGATAAAGCAGAAGAATTTTACAAAGAATTTATAAATTATATTGATGAAAAATATAAAATCATTTGTAAAACAGGTGTTTTTGGAAAACATATGAATATAAGTCTTATAAATGATGGTCCGGTTACTTTTTTTTTGGATTCTATGAAAAAATGAGGAGGATTTATGTATTGTCCTACATGTAAGGTTAATTACAGAAATGATCTTAAGGAATGTAT
>JALOAF010000062.1 GCA_023228925.1 Candidatus Absconditabacterales bacterium
TTAAAAAGTATTCATTTATAATATTAATCTGTTCATTGTTTAAAAGTTTTTCTAATTCATCATCAAAAACTTTTATAGGAAGTTTATCTTTTTTATCCATAAGAATTGCAGTTTTTTTCTTTCCTTCAACATCAAGCTTCAATATATTAAAAAGAAAATCAACAAATACTCTTGAATTAATCTTTATTAAAAAATCATCAATTTTTAGATTTGATAGAGTATTATTAATTAAACTTACAATTTCAACATCTGATAAAACCGAATCTGAACCTACTATATCGCAATCACATTGATAAAACTCTCTATATCTACCTTTTTGAGTATTCTCGGCTCTCCAAACTGGAGCAATATGATACCTTTTAAAAGGAAAATTTAACTCATTTTTATGCAAAGCTACAAATCTTGCAAGAGGAACGGTTAAATCATATCTCATTCCTACATCTCTTTGTCCATTATCCTGAAATCTATACATAAGTTTTTCATTTTCATCTCCACCCTTACCTGTTAAAATATCAATATATTCAAGTGCTGGTGTATAAATTGGAGAAAAACCGTAATTTTCAAATGTATTTTTTATATTTGATAAAAATTTTTCTTTTATAATTGCATCACAAGGTAAAAGATCTCTAAAACCTTTTAATAATCTAGCTTTAATATTACTCATAAATTATCCTCCAATATATTTTACTAATACAGTTAGCAACTTGTTCTGATAATTGTGACTTTAGTCACGCTAATTGCTTTTAACTACTTTAAAACAGATCCCGGCTTCCCCGAACCCCGAATCCCAGTCTTTCCTGTTTTTTTAATTCAACATTCGAAATTCCACATTCCACATTGCTTCACATAATGTTTCTAAAAACAATTTCCCCTTTATATACTGTCATAAGCACTTTAGTATTGAGTATACTATCACATTTTAGCATATCTTGCGAAAGTACAACCATATCAGCCTGATTTCCCTTAATTAAATCCCCTGAAAAGCATTTTTCAAAAACAGCTGGAGTTTTTGTATAAGCTATAAGAGCTTCTTTTACACTAATAGTCTCATTTACATTCCAATCTTTACTCTTATTATCTCTTGATGTAGCCCAAAAAACACTCTTTACAACATCAGCTTCAACAACAGGAACATCAGAACCAAATATAAGATTTCCTGAATTTTTTAGAATTGTTCTAAATCTAAAAAGATTATTAATCCTATCGCTTAAATACTTTTTAGATAACTCAATATCACCTTGTATATGCAAAGGCTGCATTGAAAACCATTTTGATTTAATTTTAACAATATCCTCATCACTTATTGTCTGAGCATGTTCAATACGTGAATTTCGCATATTATATTTATCGAATTTATTAAAAAGAACACTTACAGCTTTATCACCTATAGCATGAACTGCTACATCAATATTATCTTTTGAACATTGTTTTAAAATACTATCAATTTCATCTTCATTCAAAACTGGAATGCCTGAAAAATCATAATTTGTAAAATTATCTTTCATACAGCATGTAAGAGAACCAAGCGAACCATCAGCAAAAAGTTTTAAACCAAGAAATAAATCATTATTTTTATTTTCAGGATTTCTATAATAATTTAAAATATTAAGTTTTAAATTATCTTTTTCTTCTGCAATAAAATCAGCAATTACATCATCATCCATATTATGAACTGTTGTAATACCATATTTATGAAAATAATTTTGAGTAAGTTTAAAATTATCTCTCATATTTTTTATATTAGTTTTTAAATACTCTTCAAAAATATCCTCAGCTTTTTCAAATATCAAGCCTGTAAATAACCCGTTTTTATCTTTTTGAGAATATTTTTCAAATAAAAGCTTTTTATTATCTTTAATATATTCCAAAGCTTTTGAATTAATCAGAAATGAATGTATATCTTTTGAATAAAAAAATATCGGATTATCTGGAGAAATTCTGTCAATTTCTGCTAAACTTGGCATGTTTTCAAGAAACTTTCTTAAAAAACCACCACCTATAATCCAATCACCTTTTTTAAAATTTTTTAAGCTTGTTTTTAAAGTATTCAAAAATTCATGTTTATCTGTTTTTTCATTAAATATAATTTCAGAAAATCTTTTGGTAAGAAATTCCAAATGTACATGACAATCATGAAAACCAGGATATACAGTGTTTCCTTCAAGATCTAAACTGTTTTCAAATAATTCCAACGGAATATCATGTTTTTCTTTGAATAAATCAATAATAATACCATTATTATCTACAAGCACAGCATTATATATTTTTGAAAATTTTTCTGAGTAAATATTACCATTAAAAAACAATTTATTTTTTGTCATTTTTCCTCTAAAATCCCATAAACAATACCTTCACCATTAGAATTTAAAGATACCTTAACATACAAATTCTCACTATCAATTTTATTTTCATACTCAACAGCCTTACCCTCTTCGACATAATAATCTTCAATACCAAAATCAATCCCTAAATTCATTGTTTTGTTTTTTTCTTTATCATAAACAGCATATGAATATCTAACATTACCTTTTATAAAAGTTACATTTTCATCGGGTTTTTTAAAAGAATATCCATTATAAACCCAGAGATTTAAATTGTTTTTTAAAATAATATAAATAGCTTCACCTTTAGGTAATTTATTTTCTAATTTTATTTCTAATTCAGAAAAATCATAAGATAATCTGATATATTCTCCTCTCATTAAGGATCTTGGATCTACAGGATTAACTTTTAAAATTATCTTTTTGCCATTCTCCATGCAAGAATTCCATTGCTATACTTAGATTGAATGTTAAATATTTGAGCAACAAGAAAAATCGATGCACCAAATACAATATTACCCAAAAAAACAATACTTGTTCCTGTTTTCTTTCTATTTGTATAATTATACAAAACAAAGCCTATAATATAGGAAAATATAAGAAAAGAATTTAAAATTAAAAACCTTGTCCATTTACCAAATTCATTCCAATTTGAAGAAATAAATAGTATTACACTTGCACCGATTAAAATTGCTCCAAACAATGATATTATTGAAGAAAAACTAAAAATCCCATACTCATTTTTATTATTATAATAATCTGCAATACTATCACTCTGCTGTTGGGTAATAATACCTTTTTGTTTTATTTCTTCAATTCTTTTATAAAACCAGTGAAAAAAAACAGTATTCATAAATATTCCTATGTATTTTTTTTATTATCAAAACTAATTGAAACCTTTAAATTATACAATATTTAATATATTTTTTAAACAAAAAGATTTTGATTTGTATAAAAGATTAAAAAAACATATCTTGCAACAATTACGAGAACTCGTTAGAAGTTTTTCAATTATTGGATTCAATATTTTAAATAATTATACAATTCAAAACAATTGATATCTTGGTACCAGTTGAAAATTTACATAGTATAAATTTTCTCCTTACATGTTCAGCTTTAAATTACCTCCATGTAATTTCCTT
>JALOAF010000063.1 GCA_023228925.1 Candidatus Absconditabacterales bacterium
AATTTTATATTGCATTTATAAAAAAACAGTAGATAAAACAATTACCTTCTACTGTTTCCTATTGTTTTAGCCACACATTTTTTTTAATTATGCCAAAATTTTCTTTAGGGTTAATGAAAGAAATTTAGTTGCTAAAATAGAATAAATCACTAATAAGTAAGCCATTTATTAGTTAAATAATAGAAGATGCTAAACAAAAAATGTAAGAAATGTGGCTTATATTCGTTAAAAAGAAATTGAACTAGAAACTGAAAATAAAGATATAAGTGCAATAGATGTTGATATGTTTTTGAAAATAAATCTAAAAAGATGGTAAAGGATTTGTGGATTGAATATACCGAAATGAAAGCAGACATACAAACAATTATCAGAAAAATGTTGAATAAGCATACCAACAATCAAAAGTAGATTAGATAAATTTAAGGTAAAAATTTTTGTGAATTAAAACCATGACATACTATTGTAATACTTGATACTACTTATTATTGAAGAAAATATTGAGTAATGGTCTTTAGATGATGGCCATTGAGAAGAAACTTATATCGAAAGGAGGTTGCACGAAAAACATTGAAAGACTATAAAGAATAAATAGAGAAATTGATCAAAGAATGACGGATAATTGATTGAATAGTATGTGACTAAAAAATACGACTATTAAATGGATTTCTTTGAATTCCTATGTAGATGTGTTATTCTCATCAAAAATAAATAATATATTTTAGGAATAATAAGTTCTATGATTGGAAAGATAGAAACAGTAAGTTCTTAAAAGAAAGAAATGATAATGGAAGGTTTAAAAATTGAAGAACAAAATCTGCTTACAAAAGTTTGGAGCATAATCTTGATTATCTTTACACTGATCAAGATCACAAAGATATGCCTAATACAACCAATTCATTAGATTGAACCTTCGCATGCATGAAACAAAAAATATGATTACATAGATGATAAAAAAACGAAGAAAAAGAAAGCTAATTGATGATTATTTGTCTAAAAAATAGCAACACGAAAACTTACATTATCCCTAAATTAAGGATTGACTTTTGTTTTTTAATATTTATTCTGTGTTTGTTAATAAAAGTTAAACTAAAAAAAAATTAAAAATTATGAAAAAAATTGTAAGCAGACAAGGAGAACCCTTGTCTACAGGAATAGAAGGAATATCTATTCGCTCATCACAAAATTTCAAAAAAAAACAAGATATTGTGGTCTTGGAAAAGGACTGTGGTGTTATTGTAATTCGAGGAATAAAGGCCACTGCCATTATTCTAAAAAACACAATAGAACCCTATGATGGGTTTATCTGGCCAATCAAAAAATTTAAAAGATCAAAGCCAGAAAATATTATTGTGTATTTTCACAAAGAAACCTTAGAGACAAGTTATAAACTTGCTCAAGAGGCTTTGGAGTTAAAAAAAAACTTACCTTCTGACGTGGAGGTAGAGTTTGAATATTTCCAACCAAAAAAAAAGTAATATTATTTAGGTGCTGAAAGACGCACCTTTTTTTTATTTACAAAAAAGATGTTTCAATTCTTTTTGAATTATATATATACAAATATATGATTGTTTATAACTAAATATTGATTATGGAAAAAACTATTATTACCAAATCTCTTTTCAAAGAATTTTGTGAAAATCCAAAACTTGCACGATGGCACAAAAACGATTATCAGATTTACAACAAAATAAATCAAGATTTGTACTGAGCTATGAATGGAGCTTTGATAGGTCAAGAAGTTGAAAATATGGTAAAAAAATTACGAGAAGCCAAAGATATCAGTGTTGTTTCTGGCTACAATCCAAAATGAAATTTTCACAAAGAATATCATGATGCTACTCAAAAAACAATTTCTTTTGGTCCAAAAATTATTTATCAAGCTGGTTTTCTTTGGGATAATCTTTTTGTAAAATGTGATTTTTTAAAATTAAATGATTATTGAAAGTATGATTTGATAGAAGTAAAAGCAAAAAATTCTGTTCGTAAAACAAACAAAAACGAATCTTTATTGGACGAATTAGTTACAGATTGTAGTTTTCAAAAATATGTACTTCAAAAAACGCTTTGAGATAAGTTTTCTGGCAATGTTTGGATATATCATTTAAATAAGGAATATACAAGGCAATGAGATATTATTCCAAATGAAATAATAGCAAAAACAAATGCGACAGAAGAGTTATTTACTGATGATTGGATTGAACAGCAAATAGAAATGATAAACAAAACTATCACACTTTCCAAACAAGAATTTGAAAAAATTTTTTCATATCAGTGAGAAAATCCTTTGATATATTTTTGAGAATCTCCAAAAAAATGAACAATATGGAATATACCATATTTCAAAACAGCTAAAAAGAAATTATTATCATTATATCAATTATGAAAAATCAATATTTTAGAATTATGAGTAAAGGAGTTAGAATTAATTTCTTCAAAAGATGTGTTGGAAAATGGTTTTCAAAAATATGTAAAAATGTTTCAACAATGAATTCAGTTTGATAAAGAAAAAATTTCGTCTACTCTCAATAATTTAGAATTTCCTTTATTTTTTTATGACTACGAAACAGTATCTTGGCCTATACCAATTTTTCAAGACACTCATCCACGACAACAAGTGATGGTGCAATATTCTATACACAAGATGGAATCAAATGGTGAAATTATACATTACCAATGACTTATTTCTCCACTTTCACAAACAAACAAAGATGTGGTAGATAAATTTGTTCAAAATATTTGATTTCCACAATGAACATTTATTGTCCGAAATAAATGATTTGAAAATTCTAGGAATCAAGAAATGTGAAATATGTACCCAGAGTACAAAGAATTTTTTGAACAAATAAATTTACAGACTTTTGATCTAATGGATGTATTCAAAAATTTAGATTATTTTGATCCAGCATTTGATGGTTCTTGTAGTATCAAAAAAGTTCTTCCAGTCCTTTCCAATATTAGCTATGATGAGATGATTGTTTCAAATGGAAGTGAAGCTTCTGACTACTTATATCAGCTTATCCAAAACAAACTTCCTATTCAAATTTCTACAAAAGATTTGTTGGATTATTGTAAACAAGACACACGAGCTATGGTAGAAATTTATAATTTTTTAAAAAGAAAAATTAGCAGTTAAACAAAAAGTCCGCTTCAAAATTGAAACGGACTACCATCCTCTTATTTTTTCAAATTTTTTTATTACAAACTCTTTTTTTCTTTTGAATTTGTAAATTTTTTTCATTTTTTCTATAATTTCAGGCATAATTAAAAAAAATGTGTGGCTAAAACAATAGGAAACAGTAGAAGGTAATTGTTTTATCTACTGTTTTTTTATAAATGCAATATAAAATTTGTAAAAAATGTTGAGAAAAGAAGGTTAAAAAA
>JALOAF010000064.1 GCA_023228925.1 Candidatus Absconditabacterales bacterium
AAAAAGAAAAAGGAACTATTCAAGAACAGCTTATTAATTCAGATGATACAAACAAATGTCTAGTTGAACTTGTAAAAAAAGGTTATAATCTTATTATAACTCATGGAAATGGTCCACAGGTTGGTAATATACTTCTTAGAAATGAAGCTGCAAATCAAATGTATGATGTTCCTGTTATGCCACTTGATATATGTGTTGCAGATTCAGAAGGTGGTATGGGTTATATGCTTCAGAGATCTATGTTTAATATTTTAAAAAAACAAGGTATTAAAAAAAATGTAGTTACTGTTGTTACACAAGTTGCAGTTTCAAAAGAAGATCCTGCTTTTAAAAATCCTTCAAAACCAGTTGGTCCTTTTTATGATTTGAAAAGAGCTGAACAGTTGAAAAGTGAAAAAGGTTGGGATATTAAAGAAGATCCAGGAAGAGGTTATAGAAGAGTTGTTCCTTCTCCTGTTCCTGTTGAAATTATTGAAATAGAAAATATAAGAGAACTTGTTGAAGGTGGTAATATTGTTATAGCTGCTGGTGGCGGTGGTGTTCCTGTTTGTTTTAATTCGGATGGGACTTTAGAAGCTGTGGAAGCTGTTATTGACAAAGATCTTGCATCATCTCTTATGGCTAGAAAGCTTAATGCTGATCTTTTTATGATTCTTACAGGTGTTCCAAAAATAGCTGTTAATTTTAGAAAAGATAATGAAAAATGGCTTGATGAAATGACTGTGAAACAAGCTGAAAAATATATTGCAGAAGGTCAGTTTCCAGCAGGTTCAATGGGACCTAAGGTTAAAGCTGCGGTTGATTATGTGAAACATTGTGGCAGAGAAGTAGTAATAACTTCGCAGGAAGAATTAGGTAAAGAAAAATTTGGTACAGTTATCAAAAAATAAATAAGAGTTTCTTATATAATGTTTGGGAAATAAAGGGGTTTTAAAATGGCTGATAAAAATAATATTGAGAATCTTTTAAAAGATAATAAAGTTAATAAAAAAGACAGCGAGGACGAACTTGCTATTCTTAGTATATTTAACAGTGATAATAAAGATAATGATTCTATAATAATCGAAGAACCGGAAGTTAAAGAAGATATTGAACTTATACTTGATGATGGTGAAAGTCTTTTTATTGATGAAGAAGAAATTAATGATGAAAATTTTAACTTAAATTTAAACGATAATGATATTTTATCTGATATTACTCCTATAGAAAGTCCTGTTGAGGTTATGATTGAATCTAAAATTGAAAAAAATGATATTTTGGAAGAATTTTTAAAAAAAGAAAATCAACAGAATTTATCAGTTGAAGAAAAACAGGAAAATGTTGAAGAAGATGATTTTTATGTTAAATCTTATAAAGATGAAAGTAAAAATAAAGATATTCATAAAGTTAAAAATCTAATAGATTCGTTTCTTGAATTATTTATTTCGAAGAATGGCAAAAGCTTTCATGTTTCAAGTAAAGGAGAGTTATTTTTTATTCTCGATCAAGGTAAAGTGGAAAAAGAGATTAATAAAGAATTTAATTATAAATCTCTTAATTCATTTATTGATTATATTTGCTCGAGAGTTGAGATGGAAAGTCTCGATGGAAATGGAATTTTAAAAAAAATATATAATTATAGGAAAAAATCATTTAGATTTTATATGCTTAAAGATTATAAATCAATTTCGCTTTCTTTTGAATTAATAGAAGATATTTATGATAGTATTTTTAAGATAACAGAAGATATTCCTTTTAATCTTATGTTTTCTCCATATAGAGGTGCTATTAATATTATTTCTGGATTTAAACCTGAATATGCACAGATGTTATGTTCTATTATTCTTGAAAAATATATTTCAGCTGAAAAAAATGTAATACTTCTTTATGAAGATGATAGTTTTGCTTATAATACTTCTTCTTTTAATTTTAGCAGTATAAGACTTGATGATGATAGAAAAAATGTAATGAATACTGTTGTTGAAATCGACAGTATTGTTATTATTTACGCATCAGTTAAAGATAAATTTATTAAAACAGCTTTAGAACTTGCTTATTCGGGCAAAAATGTATTTTTCATTACAGCAGGTAAAAATTCTTGTGGTGATATTATTGAATTTTTCTTGTATAATATTTTAGATGTTGATAAAAGAAGAATTTTTTCAAAATATATTAATTCTGTAGTTTCTTTGGGATTGATGAAAAAAGATACAAATGTTATATTACCAGTATATGATTTTTTGTATATTGACAGAAAGTTGAAAAGAAATCTTTTTGAAGGCAAAATGGATGTGTTTTTTAGAGGTATTAATGAGGATTCAGGAGATAAAATAATTAGATTTGATAAAGTTTTAAACAATTATGTTCAAAAAAATCTTATTAAAACAGTAGAAGCTGAGGATTTTGTAAGGTCGTTTTCTTGGACAATAGAATAAAAGAGAATAGAGTAAAGGAGAATTAATTATGCTGATTAAACAGTTAGTTGTAGAAGTAAAAAACAAGGTAGGGGAACTACATAATATTGTTTCAATACTTTCAAAATTTAACATTGATATGAAAGCTTTGCTTTCAAATACTGAGCTTACAGATTCTGGAGTTGTGAATAAAATTAGAATGATTGTTATGAACAATGAACTTGCAGTTTCTGTACTTGAAAATGAAGGATATAAAGCTTATCTTGAAAATGTTGTAATAGTTGATGTTACTGATGCTACAGGTAGTTTTACTCCAATTCTCAAAGTGTTAAAAGATAATAAACTAAATATTGCTTATGTTTACACTTTTTTAACACATGTAGAAAATAAAGCTCTTGCAGTATTTAATTTTGATAATAATGAAAAAGCTCTTAAAGTATTGAAAGATAATCAATTTACTATTGTAACTAATAATACAATAAAAAGTAGATATGGAAATTCTGAATTGTTTGAAGAAAGGAATATTAGAGAATATCTTTCTACAATAATTACGCCATAATACTTGACAAAATATAAAAAAAAGGTTAACTTTTTAATCGTTAAGCTGGGATATCGTCTAATGGCAGGACTGCTGACTCTGGATCAGCCAATGGTGGTTCAAATCCATCTATCCCAGCCATTATTTTTTTATACGTTTCATAAAAAATATTCTGCCATCTGAATCAAGAGATTTTTCCATATATGTTGAATAAGGAAAATTTTTAATTTTATGAACCCAAGTATGTGAAAAATATGGATTGTAAAACTTTTCATAATCTTCTTTTATTACAGTCAACATATATGGGCAAAAATCAGTTGCGAATATAAATTCACCGTTGGTTTTAAGGAGTTTATATATAAATTTCATAAGTTCGTAAGTAACTGTTCTTCTTTTTCTGTGTCTTTTTTTAAACCATGGGT
>JALOAF010000065.1 GCA_023228925.1 Candidatus Absconditabacterales bacterium
TGCATTACACCTGAAAGAATGTGAATTTAGATTTAATTGTTGATTAAGTAAAGAAGATATTTATACTAAATGTAAGAAAATTTTAAAAGAATATGTTAAAAATTTTTAGCTATTCCGTTCTAGACCCATTTTTAATTTTAAGTTTACAAAAATTACTATATTTTTTATTTAGTAAAAGTCAATCGTTTTATTTTTTTCTAGTCTTTTTTTGCATTATTTGTTTTTTTGAATATACTTATTTATGATTTATTAATTTTTATAAATTAAACTATTAAAACACATGAAAACTGCTAAAGAACTTCTTAAATCAAAAGAAATTATTACGGGAAAAAAAATAGGAATAAGGTGAGGGAAATTTAATGAGAACAAAAAGAGTGAATTGTTTTCTATTTTTTCAGATTCATCAAAAAATATTTCCAAGGAAGAAGAGATAGAATACAAAAAAAACAAGGGGATTATTTTCCCTTGTTTTTTTTATGTAATTTGTATACTCTTTATAAGAGTTATTTAATTTCTATTATTAGTTAGTTATGAAAAAAATTATTTGGATCTCATTTATAATGGTGACTTTATTGACAGTCATATGATGTTTTATTCGGCAAAAAAACCAAGAATATTTTTTAGATGGAGGGGTACATTCTCAATATACTTTCATGAATGTTTTTTATCAAACATGAAATTACACAAAATTTTTTGATGAAAAATCTTTATATTTTGATTTTGGAGACATGTCGTCTGAAAAATTAAAAGCTCCTATAGTCTGCTCTCAGATATGATGTGTTAGTCCTTATACACTGCAATTTACATCGTTGGAAGGAGAGTTTGTGATTAGCATAAATTTGGTATACAAGACTTTAATCGCAGGGTCTGATAGATTTGGTCCTTATTATTTTTATCAAATCGATCCTATACACATAAAAAAGGGCGAAGAAATAAAATTAGATCATTCTTTTGTTTATACAAATCTTTCATGAACAGATGTCCCTATTTTTCTGCCAAAAAAATATTGATCTTTTGTGTTTCAAAATCCAGTAGAAATATATTATAATATTTGTCCGACATACCAGATTGAAACCTGATCTTATGCAAAATTTTCTTTAAAAGAGAAATAATATGTTTCAAAAAAAATTTCTTTTCTAAAAATATTTTTCGATACTTATATTTATTAATTGAAAATATATAATTTTTTTAGCTCTTTTTGTATGTTTTTATTCCAAAAATTCTTTTTCCTATAAAGTCAAGTGATTGTTTTTGTTATTTACACATCTTCTGCTCCCTTTTTTGCATTTTTTATTTTTTTGAATATACTTATTGATGATTTATTATATTATTTTTTATAAAACATGAGTCAAATAAGCAAAGCTATATTAGATATCCAAGACATACAGGCTATAAAGCCAGATTTTGATTCAATAAAAATATTAAAAAGAGAACTTTGTGAAAAAACACAAACTATAGTTTTTGGTAAAGACTGAAATACCTTAAAAGTACTTTCAACTAATAATTTTCCAGAGGAATTAAATCAAATAATATGAAAATTAGAAGAAACCTGATTGTTTACTGAAATTTCCTACACTTCTACTGAATGATTTCAAGAAGCGATTAAGTGGTATGATGATTATGAAAAAATGTTACAAACACAAAAAGACGAACATGATGCACAAAAACAAGCTTCTTGAGAGTGAGCAATTTGAATGATAAAAAAAATATATGAAAAAAGAGATACTATGGAGCCATGAGACTTTATTATGGAAACGGTAAGATTGGCATTCCAAACATGAGCATCAGATTTACACCTTCAACCACAAGATAATTGAGTTTTGTTTAGAATCAGAGTTGATTGAGTAATGCAAGAAATATTAAGATTTACTCATGCAGACTTTAAAAAATATTTACAAAAATTAAAGTTTATTGCATGAACTAAAATGAATATAGATTATGTTCCTCAAGATGGTAGATTTTCTTTTGAATCAACAAATAGGGATTGAGAAAATAAAAAAGTAGACGCCAGAGTCAGTTTTATGCCTGGAGTACTTTCAGAAAGCACAGTAATTAGATTTTTAGATTCTACAAAATGAATATCTACATTTGAAAAAATATGATTTACAGGAAAAACCTATGAAATTTTAAAGCGTAATTTAGAGAAAAACACATGAATTATTATTTTTACATGACCAACTTGATCTGGAAAAACAACAACACTATATACTATTTTAAATTATTTAAATGATGGAAAAAATAAAATAATTACATTGGAAGATCCAATAGAATACGAACTTCGTGGAATACAACAATCACAAATAAATTATAATAAATGATATACTTATGCAAAATGATTAAAGGCAATATTAAGACATGATCCAGATACAATACTGGTTTGAGAAACAAGAGATCTTGAAACTGCAGACATTGCTATTAATGCAGCTTTGACATGACATAAAGTGTTTACAACTTTACATACAAATTCTGCAATAGAAAGTATTCCTAGATTGGTAAATATGTGATTGCAATGATATATGCTTGCACCTTCCTTAAATCTTATTGTAGCTCAAAGACTTGTAAGAGGAATTTGTCCTAATTGTAGCACAAAAAGAGATGCTAATTTTGCAGAAAAAAGTGAAATAGAAGATGCTATCAAAAAAATTAATGATGCAAATCCTAAAATGAATTTAAAATTTGATTGAAAAATTCCTCAAGCAATTTGATGTGATCAGTGTAATGGCAGTGGTTATAAGTGAAGAATTGCTATATTAGAAACATTTGAAATTACTGAAGATATAAAAAACCTTATTATAGAGTGAAAAGTAGGAATAGAACTATATTCTAAAGCTAGAGAAAATGGATATTTGACTTTGAGAGAAGATGGTATCATAAATATATTAGAGTGAAAGACTACTTTAGATGAAATCAGGAGAGTAATTTAATATTACAAAATTAAAAATTTGAAAATTATTGTTTTTCCTCAAAATATAATAATGAGTGGTAATGTGTTTGCTACTCATTTTTTGTTGATTCAAATTAGAGTTTGCATCCATATACTTATAAATTCTATTTACAATAACATAATAAATTATTCCTTATTAATTGTTGTTGAATTATAGAGAATAAAATATATATCTAAGATACAAAATTTACATTAGATAGTAATTATGAAAGGGTCTAGAACGGTTGAAGTGATTTAAATAATCATTATAACTAGTTCATGACTATTAAAAATCCGTATAGGAAAAACGCAAAGCATAGTAGGCAAAAAACTATAAAACTTATAGAATATTTTTG
>JALOAF010000001.1 GCA_023228925.1 Candidatus Absconditabacterales bacterium
CTATTGTACTATAGGAACAAATCTGTTTACTATCTTCAATAGGGGAAGCTCACATCTACTTGTAGTTCGCCTGGCATGGGTAAATTGTAGAGTGTTCGTTCCCTTTTTTGTTTTACTCCTTTTGAGATTCAGTACCTTATATACATTCTCCTTCCAATTCTCCATATGGTTGTTGGATCTAAATTTATTCCCATATCTTCAAAAATAGTATGAGCAATTGTTTGGGGTCACAACAAAGGGTAATTTTCCAAATACTTTGCTACAATAGCTTCAACATCAGAAGACGTTCTATTCCAAGCCTTTCAAAACTTAGGTCATGGTTGGTCATCAATTAATCATAGTAATCAATCCTCACTATATTTTGCTAACCAAGCATAAATAGTATCTCTAGAAACTCCTAAATTTCTAGCCACAGAAGTAACAGTAGTTTCTTTTTTGATAAGTGCTATAAGCTGTTTTTCTATGATTTTCATGAATTGTTTACACTTTTTCATCTAAATATTAGATAATAAAGAGTGCTACCCTTTATTATATCTTTTTTAATGTGTAAACCTAATTGCTGCATAATTGCTGCAATAGTAATAAGAGTCTGCATGTATTATGTAGACTTTTTCCTTTTTATAAGAATAAACTATTATATATTATCATGCTGTTTAATGTGGCTATTGCTCCATTTTTTTGTAATTAAACCAAAAATAAATTCTGCTTGATTTTGAATACAAGAATTTTACCTTATTTTAATAAGCTAAAATTTTATTTTTCTTGATTTTCAAAATGTTAAAAGGTAAATTTATTGTTATAGATTGAACTGATGGAAGTTGAAAATGAACTCAAACAAAACTTTTAGTTCAAAGATTAAAAAATTCATGATATAGTGTAGAAATAGCAGATTTTCCTCAATATTGAAAAAAAAGTGCTATTATGGTAGAAGAATATTTAAATGGTAAATTTTGAACAGCTCAAGAAGTTTGACCATATAGAGCTTCTGTCTTTTATGCCATAGATAGATATGCTGCATCTTTTGAAATAAAAAAGCGACTGGAAGAATGAAAGATTGTTATTTCCAACAGGTATGTCTCTTCAAATATGTGACATCAAGCTGGCAAAATAAAAGATCCAAAAGAGAGAGATAAATTTTTACAACGACTAGAAGAGTTTGAATATCGATTATTTGCTATACCCAAGCCAGATAAGAATATTTTACTATATATGCCAACAGAAATTTGACAACAATTGGTAGATAAAAAGTGACATAGAGATTATATTTGATGACAAAAAAGAGACATCCATGAAGCAGATTTGCAACACTTAAAAGATGCCGCAGAAGCTTATAAATATGTTGCTAAAAAATATAATTGGACTATTGTCGATAGCGCCCCAAATTGAGAATTGCTTTCAATAGAAGAGGTTGGTGATTTGGTTTGGAATGAAATATTGAAAATATTGAGTTAAAAAAAACAATAAGCTAATTATTATTTAACTAAATATTATTTTTGTTAGATAAAAATTTAGTTGAATTTTTATTACAACACATAAAACATTAATAATGTTATGAAAACACATATCTGAAACAAAAAATTTGAAATAGTTTGATGTCGGTTATTTTTGAATAAAATGAGAAAGTGTTTGCACTTTTTTTGGATCTATTTGATAAGAATCGGATACTATTTTTTCTAAAAAATTAGATGGTACCAAATGTAAGTCTATTGATTTTTTCAAAATTTTACTAAGTAAACAAACAGAATAATATTTAAAGCAGATTGCTAATATTTTTAATGGATTTTTTGTGTTAGCAGATTTGATATAATTTTTTAGATTCAATGGAGTTTTTACTATATTTTCTTGTGTTACTAGACTTGGATATGGGTGAAAATATCATAAATCATGGTACATCATAATTTTTTTTGAATCATGAGCACTTAATCTATTTATTGGTAATCGTCACAAAAATCTTAAAGTACTATGATACCAAACTACTTTTGGTTTAAATTTTTTTGCAACAAATTTGAGTTTTATAGCATCTATAAAATTGAATATTGCAAAAAATAAGCCAAAATATTTACACAACTGTCATAGTTTTCAACTTGGAATTTTGGCTCAATAGATTTTAATTTCATATCATTTTGATTCTAAAATATCTTTGACATCATGCATATAGGTTTCGATTCCTCATATTTTATTTCTAAAATCTGAAATCATTAGCACTCTTTTTGGTTTTCATATGATTGGACCTATGTTTTCAATCCATTTTTCTATGGAATATTTGTTCGCTAATGTTTTAGCTTTTTTTCTTTCAGCATCTATATTTATTTCATCTTTCTCATATTTATCTATAATTTCTTGCATTTTATTGTAAAGTTTTTCAGCGTCTGTTTGTCCTTCTGCTTTAGAAATATTGTATTTATTTTGAATAAATTGTGTCAATCATCATTTAGCAAACCCAATAACAGGTATTCACATAGATAGAGAATTTAGTGCTGTTAGACCAAAAGTCTCTAAAAAAGTAGATGGCATTAGACAAAAATGACAATTTTCTTGATATCTTTGAATTGTAGCTAAAGTTTGCCATCAAAAAAAATGTATAGAACTATGTTTGTCTGCTAGTTCAATCAATTCATTAACATATTTTCATTTCCCAAAAACATAAAAAGAAAAAGGTATGGTCCCATATTTTTTTATAAAAACTTTTAGCATGTTCAAAATTAGTCAAAATCATTTTTCATCATCCAATCTACCAAAGAAAAGTATTCATAATTTTTTGTCTGACATAGGAAAATTTAAAATTTAAAATTAGATTTTTGAATTATTTTCTTTCCATTTTTGTATTTCTTTGTGATTTCAATTTAACAATACTTCTGGTACAGAATATCATTCTACCTCTTTAGGTCTAGTATATTGTGGATGTTCTATGTTTTCCATATTTTGAGAGATAGAATAACTCTCTTTTTGTCGACTTTCTTCTTCTTTTATTACTCATGGAATTAAACGAACTATAGATTCTGTCATTGTCATGGCAGGAGTTTCTCATCCAAGAGTTATAAACTTTCAAATAGATATTTGATGGAAGTTTTTTGGATATTTGTCTTGAAAATATTGTATAAAACGATGATCAACTCACTCATACCTTGCACAGACAAAAATTAAGTTTTTTGTTTTTGAAAAAGAATGAGCAGACTTTTGATCCCAAAAAACCTTACTAGGATTTGGGAAAATAATTTGAAAATTTCAATTATTTGTTTTTTTTATTACTGAATTTACTGCATCTATCATAGGCTGTGCCATCATCAACATCCCAGCCCCTCATCCATAAATTTCATCATCTATTTGCTTGTGTTTGTCTGTACAAAAATCTCTTGGATTGATTATTGCAAAATCCAAAACACCTTTTTCTTGAGCTTTTTTAATCAAAGAAGTATTCAAAAAACTATCAAAGATTTCTGGGAATATAGATATGTAATAAATTTTCATAATTCAGTACTATTTTAGCAAAACTAAAGTATTTAGTGTTTTATTAAATATTTTTCAACATTTAATAATATGTTTTTTTTTACTTCTTCTACATTTTCTAAAGAACAGATTACAAACAATTCTTGTGCAGTAGAGCCCTTACTCATGATACATTTAAAACCACTACTTGTTGGTGTTGTTATTCTGAATATAAGCTGACTACTTCATTTTTGTTGTCTAGATATTCTACCTGGAATTATTCTAACAATATTTGGATCTTTTTCAATTTCAAACAAAAATTTAATAAATTCTGATAATATGTTATGCTCTGTTTTTACTTTTTGAAATTTAACTCTCATATTGAAAATATGATTAAATAAAGTACAACTTAATTGAAAAATTCATAAGGTTACAAATTTGCAAAGAAACAAATTGAAAGTTTTTTTTCAAAGGAAGCTGTTCTATCTTAGCTGAAAAGTAGTTCGAAATACCCTCCTCTGAATTAAAAATTCTTTGTGAACCAATAAACTTATATCTTTAAATCCATAACATTCAACTAAATCTAATGAAAATTCAAGAACTATTACAAAACCAAAAATATACACAAAAAAGAGTTTTGGAAAATTTAATCTGCCATTTTTTGGATATTAGTAGGGAAAAATTGCGAACCTCTTTAGAACAAACAATAGAAGAAAGTATTCTAAAAAAAATAACACAAGCTTATGATGATTTTGTTGTTCAAAAAAAACCATTAGAATACATTTTATGATATGTAAAATTTATGGGAAATAAATTTAAAATAGATCATAGGGCTTTGATTCCACGCCCAGAAACAGAGTATATGATACAAGCAGTAAATGAACATATTTCTATATTAAACCCTTGAAACAATATATTATTTGATATTGGAACGGGGTGTGGTGTTTTGTGATTATCTGTTTTGTTACATAATCCAAGTTTTTTTTCTGAAGCATATTTGAGTGAATATATAGACTATACTCTTTCTTTAGCTAAAGAAAATTTTGAAATATTTAAAAACAAACTTACAAAAACAAATCTAAATTTAGTAAAAGCAAACTTGCTAGATTTTATAGATCCTACTAAATTTATATCTTCTCAACTAATCTTGGTAGCAAATTTACCCTATATACCAGAAGACACTTTCAATCAAAATGTTTGAGAGACTGTAAAAAATTGGGAACCCAAACCTGCTTTTGTATGATGAGAAGATTGACTAGATTATTATCGTAAAATGTTTCAGCAAATTTTTGATTTTTGAATCAAGCCTACAATGTTTTTAGAAATGATGACACGACAGGTAGATGTTTTACGCAAAGAATTTTGAAAAAAAATAGAATTTCAAGAAGTAAAAACTTTCCATTTTAATATCAGAATAGTAAAAGCTTGGATAAAATAGATGTTTTGTACTATCAAAAAATTTATATAATATTTATTTCAAAAATTGTCTTATACTTTCTGGAATGGTTTCACTATATATGGTGGTCATATCAAAATCCCAGAGGATAGCTTTTACTCTATCTTTTATATTTAAGTCATTAGCAAAATCCGAATAATCACAAGGACAAGAAAAACATTCTTTTACACTTATTCCAGAGTCATCTATTTCTCAATCAATATCAATTTCAGGACATCAATCAGAATCTTCTATTCCATTATAGTTTTCTGGTATTGTTGGACATGCATCTAGGTGATCTGGTATTCAATCTCAATCACTATCAATAAAATCTTTATCATCTCAACTTCAGTCTCAATCTCAATTATTTCAATCTCAGCCTAAATCATCATTTCAATCTCAGCCTAAATCATCATTTAATAGGTTTTTTATAAAATTATCACACATATCTCATCGTCCATTATTATTTATATCCATTTGGTCTGGGTTTATATGAAAAGGACAATTATCAAGTGTACAAACATCATTATGTAGTAACAAGACTTCTTTGTTTATGTTTTTTGAAGTGATACTACAATCATCTAATTCAAAATCAATTAATCATATTAAATTAGGCATTCCATCTCCATCAATATCATCGTCACAAATATCAGGTATTCAGTCTCAATCCATATCACATTTAAATTGATTTAATGTACCATTTAATTTTGCATTCATACAAATATCATTTTTACTTACAACTACAGTAGATATATTATCTAAAGATATGTTTCATTTTAAAAAAATTGTATTTTTTGGAAAATAGACTCATTCTTTTATATACTTATGTTCAAATTTTTTTGGCCAGATAGTTAGAGATTCTGTATCTTTATTGCCATTTAAATCTCAATATTTATTTGCAAGTAATATAACTTCTGGTAAAATTCATATCCTATTTACATCAAATCTTATTGGATCAAAAATAGATAAAATTAGTTTGCTAACATCTGCATTGATGGCATATGAGTTTTCTATGGAATCATCTCTAATGTTTATTGTCAAAAAATTTTGCAGCTCTTTTCCATTTTTTAAAATGATTTTTTGTACTATCACATGAGTTCCAGCTTTTTTGTATATGTACTCTATATCTAATAACCTATTTTTTATGATTTCTCAGTTTCCCATATTTCGCTCTATAGAACTTATATCATTTTCATTAAATCCAAAAACATTAGTTTCCAACAATATTGTTTGTTCTTTTTTTACTGTTGTGTTGTTTGCTTTTAAATGGCTTCAAATCTCTCCATTTTCTCCTATTGCCACAATTACATTTGCAGTAGATATTATTTTATTGTTTTTTATTCATTTCAATGTAATCATATAAGATCATTGAGTCTTGAATATTTTTGTAATAGTTTCATTGCTATTTCTTTCTACAATGTTGTTTTCTCAAAAATTCCATTCAAACTTGTCAAAATGTCATTTTGTTTCTGCAGTAAATTTAATTTCAGTAGGAATACTTCATCATAGCTTACTTACAGATATTTGCATACTATCATTTTCTATTGCATTTTTTCAAACAACAAGCGTTGTTATGGCATTGGCTTCATTGTTTATACCAATAGCATTAGCTTGAATTTTATATATTCATTCTCTCAAAAAAGTATTAGTTACTTTATGTCCAATAGAACGATTTCAGTCTCAAAAATCTCGGCTAATTTCTCCCTTAATTAATCCCTCTGTAATGGCTTCAAAATTTACAGTCAAGGGAGCATTAGAAGAAACAAAATTACTCTTTATATACATTCCTAAATTACTTTGATTTTCTTTACATGCATCTCAGATTCCTTTGCTGTCACTATCTTTTTGATCTGGATTTTTAACAAACAAACAATTGTCCATTCAAGCTTTCCACTTTGAAACAACAACATTTCATAAGTCATCTACTATTCCTATGGGGTTTAAAATTCAATCTCAATCAATATCAGGATCACACACATCTCAAAGACCGTCTCCATCTGTATCTTTTTGACTTGGATTGTAATGATTGGGACAATTGTCTTCAGCATTTGGTATATTATCACAGTCATAATCATCATCAAAATTACAATCTACAATTTCAAAAACATTGTACAAGGTTTTTAAAACATATTCTCAAGATACCAATTCGTGTACTTGTCCATCCTTAAACTTTTCATGTTCTACAATATTATGATCATACAAAATATTTAATTCTCCTATAGGCCAATACCCTTGTTTTATTGAACCAAAAGATTGCATTCAGCATTTAGCTAAATTGAACATACAATATTTTAGATATGGCTGTAAGGACTCTTTATTTGGTAAAATCCCAGACAATCAGTCTTGAGCATATTTATTTATAAGATCTTTGTCATTTTGATTTAAATATGTATCAGGGTAGCTTTGCTGGGTCAATCAGTCCATCCATTTTTTTATTTGTCATCGATTGGCTAGGTATTTATTATAAACATATTGATCACTTATATTTAAAACTACTTGTAAGAATTCACCAATAGTCGTATTTCTATATCAACAAAACTTTCAATTACACACAGGACTAACTCATTGTGGATATCATCTCATCCAAGAATTGTCTCATACATAAGCTACACAATAATAATATGGTTTTCAATTATAGTAAGAAGATCAAAAAACAATATCATCAAAATCTTTTCCTGGCAATGAAGAAAAATCTAGTCGCCAATTGTTTGTATATTTTTCTATCATCCAAGTTGGTGTATTGACACAATCTTGACAAGTCACTGTATTTAAAAGTCTAGAAAGCTCATATCTGTTTATTTGATTACTTTCTAAAATACCGTCCACCTCTATTCCTGATTTTTTTAAATCATCTAAAAACCTATCATAGTTTCCAAATGATATTTCTAAAACAAGAAAAAGTACAAATATCACAAATATTCATTTTATTAATGGTTTAATATATTTTTGTATCAAAATACTTATCATAGTTTAAATATAAAATAAAGCTTGATACAAATTTAATTATAAGCAAGTAGTGCTTTTTTTCAAAAGCTTGTTGATTTTTATCTCAAACTTAGATTGACTTTCTTGTTTTTTAACATTAACAATGAATTTTGTTTTTTTATTCCAAATAATTATTTTTTATTATACAAAATTTTAGTCCCAATATCTATTCAGTCTTGATTTTCATATATTTCAACAATATTTGCAAGTTTTATTTCATCATAACTGTCTATTTCAGGAGCATGTAATCGTGGACGAACAATGATTATTGGGTTTTTTTCTGTTCACTTAAATCCCATAACATATCAGAAATTAGAACTTTTAATGGAAAAATTAGAGTCTCTATTTTTTGTAACCAATCTGTCGTTTTTTGTTTTTCATTTTTTGCCTGTCGTCTTTCATTCTTTACTTATTTTTTCTAGTATTTTAAATCTTTTTCTTATTGTTTTTTCATCTATTTTATTTTCCAATTTACTAGAATCTGCCAATGGTTCATCATGATATTCAAAAATTGCAATATTGTCAAAACTATATTGTTTTAAAAAATCACATAATTCATTAAAGTTTTTTTCTGTTTCTCAGGGGAATCACACAATTATATTTGTTCTAACAAATCTAGTTTCAAAGTTATTTTCTATAAAATCCAACAATTTGTATATATGTTTTTGATCATAAAATCTCCCCATATTTTTTAAAATATTTTCACTAATATGTTGTAAAGGAATGTCAAAATAAGGGATAAACTTTTTGAAATTTTTTAATTTTTCCAGTTGTCTAAGTGTCAAAATATCTGGATATAAATACAAGATTCTATATTTCCAGTCTCATTCAATTTGTTCCAAATTTTCTAGCAATTCAAAAAGGGACGCTTTACCATACAAGTCTACTCAATATCTATTTGTGTCTTGAGCTATCAAAATAATTTCTTCTATCCCAGCATTTAGCATGTTTTGCACTTCTTGTACAATTTCTTCTATTGGCAAAGATTTTTGTTTTCATCTAATTTTTGGGATGATGCAAAAAGTACATTTGTTGTTACATCATTCAGCTATTTTCAAATATTCAAATTTATATTTAGCATTTGTATAAGCTCTAACTCAGCTATATAAAACACTTTCTTTCAACCCTTCAGCATCATATCAATCAATCAAATTTTCTATTGAAATATTATTCCAGTCACTTCGTGAAAGAAAATGTATATTTTTGTTATCTAAAATACTTTTCCATATTTTTTTTTCTTTTTCATCCATCTGAGAAGTATCCAGATTTTCAAAATAATACAAACCACATCACAATAAGTATATGATTTTATGTTTTGATAATAATAGTTCTATGGTTTCAAACATTTCATATCTTGCACTAGATATGAAGCCACAGGTATTCAAAAAAACATATTTTACATCTTGGTCATAAGGATCGACAGAGTAGTTTATTTCGTAATTTGGATTGTTTCCTGACAGATAAAAAATATTTCATAACAAAAATTGAGTATCTACTAGATTTTTATTGCAACCAAGATTTATAAAAGAAAAATTGAACTTTCTCAAAATTGTTGTCTATCAAATAAAAATATTTTCGTTCAATATATATAAGAATTTTTAATAACTATTCAATATTGATGCCGATAAAAGTGTATTTTTTGATTTTATATTTGACAAAGATACTTCCTTTTAGTGTTTGCAAAAGCATTTTTTTATTATTATTGATTTTTTAGTTTAAATTTATAATCTATTTTTCATATTTTTATTTTTAAATCTAAACTCATGATCGGAGCATTTATTTTGTTAATAGTTTGATTACTTATACTATGATTTGCTGCAAATCACCTAATCAACTCAAGTGTTAGAGTGGCAAAGTATTTCAATGTATCTGCGCTATTTATCTGACTCACAATAATAGCAGCATGAACATCAGCACCAGAATTGTTTTTATCTGCTATGGCGGCTTTAAACTGAAATGGTGCGCTTTCCGTTTGAAATGTAATATGATCAAACATCTTCAATCTTTGATTTATATTATGACTTAGTGTGATTATTACTCCAATATTGATACAAAAAAAATTGGTATATAGGGATTGAATTTTTTTGTTATTTATCACAGGATTAATTTTTGTGATGCTTCGAGATCAAACTGTTTTGCGATGGGAATGAGCAATTTTATTGTTTCTACTTGTAGCTTACAATGCTTATCTACGAATTAAAAGAGATGTTCCTACAGAAGATACAGAAGTACCCAGCACCCCAAAATTAAAAAACTTTATTAGCTTGTTTGTATCAATAGTTGTTTTATCTATTATTTGAACACAAGCTATCAATTGAGATTTTGAAATCACACTTTCAACTTCACTTTATTCAAATATATTTTTAATTTTTTTAGTCTTATTTTTTATTATAGCTTTATTAAAAAAAGACATTCCTCAATTTAATAAAAACTCAAAATGAATTCGACTTACTGTACTCAAGCTCATCGCTAGTTTATGATTACTTGTACTTTCATCTCATCATGTCGTGAATGCAGCAGTTTATATAGCTCAAGTTTTTTGATTATCAGAACGAGCTATTTGAGCAACTATTGTCGCAGCAGGGACTAGTCTTCCAGAGATTGCTGCTACAGTAGCGGCGGTTATCAAAAAAAATTATGATATGTGAGTTTGAAATGTTATTTGATCTGATATATTTAATATTTTGTGAGTTATTTGAATAAGTTCTATCATTGCTCCTTTACATCTCAATTCTACTTGTTTATTTCTATCAGACTGTAATTCCGGACTTTTCTCAATGTTATTTAGAGATAATATGTTTTCTATATCCATTTTATTCTTTACACTAATTATTACCTTTATTTTTATGAGAACAAAATGGAGATTATCAAAAACAGAAGGAATGTTTTTATTTCTTTTTGCTACATTGAGAATGGTGTTTGAAATCAACCCCAACTTTTTCATTAATCTATTTTGATGATAAAAAATAAAATTATAATTTACCAATCCAAAAAATATGTGAAACTATTCAAATTTAAAAGACTTTCTTCCATATAAGCAAGGTCAAAAAATTCTGCCATTTATTGATCATCTTTTATCAAAACTAGATGAACATATTTCCAAAAATGGAAAAGTTTTGCTTCTCACACTTACCAAAAAATCTAGTGAAGAAATTACAAACTATCTTGTTTCTAAATGATACAAAGCTTACTATCTACATAGCGAAATAGCAACAATGGATCGTCGAGAAATTATCAAAAAACTTAAAACATGAGAAATTGACATTATTGTTTGAGTAAATCTTTTGAGAGAGGGGATTGATTTGCCAGAAGTTTCGCTGTTAGCAATATTAGATGCTGACAAAGAATGATTTCTTCGTTCAACAACGTCTTTGGTTCAAATAATTGGTCGTGCTTCTAGAAATCCAGATTCAGAAGTGATTTTGTATGCAGATCAATTCACAGAATCCATTATCAAATCTATGCGAGAAACTTACCGTCGTCGTAAAATCCAAGATGATTTCAATCAAAAAAATTCTATTACTCCACAAAAAGCTCAGTCAAATGTAAAAGATTTGGAATCAGTTAGGACAGACCAAAATTTAGACCAACAATTTTCAGCTTTGACAAAATGAAAGGTCAAAAGACTAAAAAGAATGACCAAAGTAGAAAGAGAGATCATTGCAAAAGATTTGAAAGCTCAGATGGATTTAGCTATCAAAGAATGGAGATTTGAGGATGCTGCAATCCTCAGAGATCAAATAAATGACATTTATAGTTAAAAGTTTATCAAGTTTTCAAGCCTGCCTACCGCAGGTAGGTTTATAAAGTTCGCTAATATTACTAACTTTTAAACTGATTCTAGATATATAAATAAAAAAGATGAACTTAGTTCACCTTTTTTACATTATTAGATATATTCTAAGAAATAAACATACTCCAAATCAGCTTTACAATCACATAGGCAAAACTTATGATCAAAATTCATATTACGACTTTTCACAGTGTTCATCCAAATTTCAAATGTTCTGTAGCTTTCTTGTACCCATAGTAAATTATCATAATAGCTCATACAAGCAAAGCTAATTGTCAAATAAACTTTACAAGATATACCGCATAATCTAAAATAGTATCCCAAGTCATTACTCCAGAAGCAAACTGAGCACCTAAACTCAAACTTCATCATGGACGAGTTCTTTTATTGTTATTAATAGTTTCTTTTCAATAAGCAGTATCTTTGTATTTTTTCCAAACACTTCCACCTTCTCTAATATTATCAACAACATTTCATACACTAGATGAAGACTGTTCAGAGTCTGGTATTACTTCAAATCAGACTTGAGCAAAAGTAAAAACACTAAATCCAACTATGATGGTTGAAAACAATAAAATAAGTTTTTTTGTCATTTTTTTATTAGTTATATTATAAATTTATTAACTACATTTTGGTACTAACTCTATTATAGATTTATTTATTTCTGCAAAAACAGTTCTAACATTAAATATTAATTGTTGTAATTCTAATATTTTGTTTTGTAAGAAATATTTATCTAAATAAGAATTTACATTTGTATGCAATAATACACCTCATTTTTGTGATATGATTGTGTTTGTGTATTCATTTTCTTTTTTTATTCTTGTATCAATTAAAGATTTGCATTTATTGTATGTATCGTAAAGTTTGCCTGGATCTAGTTTGTTTTCATCTGATATTTTTTTCGTATAAATAAATATGCTACTTTCACAAACTCAATTATATCTTTCTTTTAAAGTTCGTTCTTTATAATCTTTAAATGTTTCTTCATTCCGTGGTATATTAGAATTGCTTGTTAGCCTATCTAATACTACATTATCTATTTTCCAATATTTTTTATATTTATTTACAATTGTTAGTGGTACACTTCATTTAGAAAGATTTCACTGTTCTGTTATAAAAGTTCTTCGTTCTTTACCAATTGGATCTGGATCTAACCCATAAATTAAGTCTTCTCCATTTTCGTTTTTTTCTTTGGCATCAAGCCTTCTTATGGAAACATCTAATATGTGATCAAGTAGATATGTAGATGAAGGAACACCTTCAGACTTATCTACATTATTACAATAGTTATATTCTCCCTCTTGACTAATTTTACAGCAAAAAATCTGTAAATTTTCTACAGCTTTTTCAAAAGCTTTTTTGGGCAAGATATTATCAAAGTTTCGGTTTTTTGTTATTATTGAAATTCAATCAGTATCATTAACTACAGAATTACAGTCGTTAGCATTACTTATCCCAACAACAGCTAACATAATTAAGAATATAATGATTGTTTTTTTCATAATTATTTTAAGAATTAAAATTTTATCCTTGCTAATATTATTATAGTATATTTTTTGTTTTTTGCAAATTTTAGACAATCTAATTTTTTTATTATTCTGATAAAAGATCTTTTATTTTAATTTTTATTGTTCATAGATTTGGTCCAAATTTACTGGCTCTAAATGAATAAACTACACTTTCATTATCAGCATCAAATCAATAATTTCAGTAAATTAATTCTTCTGTATAGATTTGTCATGTTGGACTTAAGTATAACAATACTTCATTGTTGTAAATAATTGCTCTACCATTATGAAAGCTTCCAAAATTGTCTCCATACAGTTCTCTGGTTTCTAAATTTGTATCAAGATTTACTAGTTCTTTACTATTCAGTTTTATTGAAAATATTGTTTGCTTTTGATCATCTAAAACTTTTATTATTGGAATTTTATTAGAATAATCTAATTCTATTTCAACAATATTTTCAAATCAACTTTCTATACTTATTTTTCAATTTTTAGGATTTAATTTTGCTGCCAAACTTCAGCTTGATAAATATAATCATATATCATCACCAAAATCATAAAAACCCCCAGTAACTATAGTTTGTAATGGATTTACTTTGTATTTATTAACTTCTACTCAAGCCATTGTTCAAGTTAATATTTCCCAAGCTCCATTTCTATTTCTCAAAAACTGTACATAAGCTTCATCTACATCATGACTTAATTCAGCATTTATTGTTATTGGAGAACTTATTCAAAAACTTTCAGTTCAATATTTACTTATATCTGTAATTTCAATATCTGGTTTTTTTATGTTTAATCTTATTTCTGTTGAACTTATATTACCATTTATGTCTTCTCATACAAAATAATAATTTGTTGTGCCAACTCATGTAAAATACAAATCATTTAACTCTAAATATCATGTTATATTATTTATATTGTTTTTTTCTTTTATAATATCTCCATTTTTATCTGCTATTCGTATTTTTTTAATTCAGCCTTCATCTATTCGTTCTGAGCTAATTGTATACTTTGTACTTACATATAAATCAAAGTTAGTTCCTTCATCTATGTATTCTTGAATAGATGGTCTAAATATCTTAATATCAACATCGGGTCATGTTTCATCTGACACAATTTGAGGTCATCAAACTACTTGATTACTAGATGGATTAGAAATATAATATAAATCATCTTTTTTATTCAAACTATATATTTGACTATATTGTCGATTTCTAGGTATTTCTGTAATAGTTAATCATATTGTCTTTTGACTTTCATTGTAATATAAAACATCTAGTATCACTCCAGTTAAAAGGGACTCAATATCAAATATTCCACTTTCTAATCATATTTTTAATCCGCTTATATTTGTAGCATTAGGAACTGCTAACATATATTTTTTATCAAAAAACTTTTTGTTACTATTGTTAACGATTTTTTCCTTATCATTAAATAAATCTGCTCTATGTATCATTTTGATTAAATATCAATCTACCTCATCTCATAATAGCTTGCTATTTAACCAACTTATTTTTATATCATCAAAATTTCCACCATCATATTCAAAATTTTTCACTTCCCGATTTTCATCATACATTTTTAGATATATTTGATTTATTTTTATAAATCATTCTTCTCAATCGTTAAACAATTGTTCATAAGAATTTACAAAATATTTGTAATATTTTTTATTATAAGCTTCATTATTGTAGTTCCTATTTCCATCTCTATATTTAACATAAATATTATGATTATCCCATAAAATTAAATCGGTTTTATTGTCTCAGTTTAAATCAACCATTATGCTTTTGCCTTGAAAGTTTGTCACATATTCTTGATTTGCTAAATTTATACTTCATTCTGAAGTTTTTATCACATTTATATATTGAGAAACATCTACTGTAGAAGATCATCAATTGCTATTTGCTTGATTATTATTTGTGTTTGAATTATTTTGACTTAACAAAACTTTTTTGTCTATTTGAACAAGATTTTCATTTTTTTCTTCTTTATCACCATAATAAGTATTTATTAAGTTTTCAACTTTTTTCAAATAATTTTTGTCTGTTTCAAATAAATTACTAGATAATGTAATATTAAGATCTTGATTATTTACCAAAGATACATCATTATTTGCTACAGCATATAAAAATTTGTCATAATCATTTTCTATTAATTTACTTAACTCATCATTGTGTTTTTGGAATTCACTTACAATACTATAATATTGTTTTTCTAAATTTTGTATTTGTTCACTTGATTCTATTATAGTATTTTCTTGTTTACTATTTATAATATCCAAAGATTCTTTTACTTTTTTATTTAAGGCAGTATCATTAGATTTCGTTAAAATAGTGTTTAGACCATTTTTAAGACTTTCCATACTTTCATTGTAAGTACTATTGTTATAGTCTACATAAGATATTTCATCTGATGTGTTTATTGTTTTGTATAAATCTCAAAAACTTTCGTATCTTTGTTCTTTTAAACCTTCTTGTTTTTCTTTAATTTTTTTTAAATCTTCCTCTATTTTTTCATTTCGCTCATCTATTTCTTCAAAATGTAAATAATCTAGTATTTGTTGTCCACTATTCATAGTATCATTTACATCTTTTAAAGCTCCAGAAAGAACTTCATTAAAATCTTCTTTTAATTTTTGGTATTCTTTATCTAGCTCTGTATAACTATCTAGATATGTTTCATAAGCATTTATTTGAGAGCCATATTTCATTTTTAAATCGTTGATTTTGTTTTCTACTTTTTCTAGTTCTTTTTGTTGATCTTTTAATTTTTTATTTTCTATCTTTAATAAGTCTTTATGTTTATTGATCTCATTATTTAAAATCCTAATTCTGTCTTCTTTGCTTGTTATTTCTAAATCTCTAGTTAGACTCTCTATTTCACTTTCTATAAAAACAATATCACCTGAAATTATTTCTACCTTATTTTGTATGCTATTTTGATTATTTTCATATTCTTCTATCAATAAAATAGCTTTTTTTGTTTCTCCAAAACTGTTTTTAATATTATTTCCAATGTTTGTAATTTCAGATAACCAACTATCCATTTTTTCTTTCATTTCCTTTAGATCTCATGTGTACAACTTTCATAAGCATTCCTCAGATGCTGGTTTTGTAATACAAGTTCTCATTCTTTTTTCTAGTTTTCTTGATTGTTCGTCCACTTCATTTACTGTTATTTTTTCTTGTAGCCAATCTCAAGGCATAGAACTATAGCTATTAACCATTTGGACTAAAGAATTTATAATATCATATACTCCATCAAATTTTAGCTGAATATTTACAGAAGATTCTACTCATATATCAAATCATTTAAGTTGAACATTTTTAAATTCATTTGCCATTAAAAATGGATAGGCTGTTGAAATCCATTCTGGTATTTTACCACTAGATTCACTTTTCCGTTGTTCAAGAGTCTGGTCAAAATTATCCCAATATGGTACTTCATAGGTCCTTTGAGTAATTTGTTCTACTTTAGCTTTTATTGCGCTTTCTTTTACAAATCCTATAGGCTTTTTTACAGTACACAAAAGTCTTCATATAGCTTCTATAGTGTTTATTATAGAATTTATAGTGTTAGGAAGTTTTGGTATTTTTGGGGCTGGAGGTAAAACAGGAAGCTCCAATCTTATCGTAGGTATAAAAGATGGTATTTCTGGTAACTTTGGTGGAGCAGGAATTATTGGCATAGCTGGGATGCTTGGAGATATATTTAATCCAAGACCATCAAGTAATTCGCCAATTAAATCTATTCCCATTCCTAAAGCCTCTTCCATATCTAGTGAAACATCAACACTTGGTGGCTCTGGTAGGCTTGGAAGTTTTGGTAATGGAATAGATGTTGGTACAAAATTAAATTTTGGTATAGTTATGTCTATTCATAGATTTATTCTAGAAAAGTCTAAAATTATGCTTGGTATTTTAAATGGTGGAATCTCTAAAATAGGAAAATTAACAGAATTTGCTACATTACATAAAGGTCCCATTTTACAATTAAATTGATCATACTCATCATTAGTACAAGTTCCACACTTTTCTGACCAATTTTTTGATATATCTATTATGGCTTGATATGTTTCCAATGTAGTTAACAATAAGATTATTGCATCTACATACTGAGAATATCTGGTAGCATTTGTTTTCATCCATAAAGATATTGTTCCTAAAAATCCATTTACTAGCGATCAAACATCTGACATATATCTTTCTCAAACATGTACCCACTCATACAATTCCATAGGAAATTTTTTATATAATTCCAAAGTTTCAATATTTTGTTTTATACTTTGAATTAATAATTGTGTATTGCTTTGTATACTTAAAAAATCACTTAGTGCAGAATCTAGTTTTCATCATAAAAACAATTCTACACATTGGTTTGTTGTAGAAGATTGTCTGTTTTTTAAACACAATCATTCGTTGCTGATTTTTTGTCAGTCTTTTTTTATAGAAATTTTTGTTTTTTTCTTTTCACTTGTTTTTTCTAGTTCAAATCATTTGGTAAACATAAGTAGCTCTTCGTTAGCACCAGGTTTATAGGATATATATATATCATATGGTAATATTTGATCTCAATCATCTATTGATTCAGGTCTTATAAAAAATTCTCCAGCCACACAAGATTCAAAAATTTCATAATTTTTTAGATCATTTAGATTATATTTTTTGTTTAATTTTTTAATTTGCTCAATTTGTTTTGATATAGTTTCTACATCTTGTGTTAAATCATCTTTTTGTTCTTTTATTTTGTTTTTTTCCTCTTCTAATTTTTCTTTTTCATTTGGATCAGTGGTGGCTTCTATTTGTTCTTCAATATTATTTATTTGTTCTTCAATTCACTTTAATTCTTCTTGTAATTGTTCTTGTAGTTCATCTTTTATATTTTTAATAGCTTTTTTTAAATCTGACCAATTTTTTATATTTTCTTTTTCATCTTCTCCTCAGCATCGTCCTATTAAAGCCTTGAACAAATCAAATCGTTTATTTAATATTTTTTCTTGTTGAGATATCCAATTTTTTGCCATGTTAATATATGCAACAATATCATCAGATGTTATCATTGGAACTTTTACTGTTATATTTTTTGTTTGTATGTTTATCAAAGATATATCTTTAAACATTTGTTCTAATGCAACAAAAGGATTAGATATACTACTAGAAAGATCCGTTATGTTTTCTCTACTAATCCAATTTTCTGTAGTTCGTTTAGCTAAACCAGATAGATTTCAATTTTTTTGATTTCAGCTATCTTGTTTTATACAAACTTTTTTTTCACCATCTCGCTTCATTCATTTATTTTTACATTTTTGTTCATCTGTTAGCTTATATGTTTCTCATGAAAATATTGCTCAAATATCAGAACCCATTCATTCAAAATCAGGGAAAATTACATCTAGTTTAAAGTTTGTTAGGTTATTAAGTATATACTCTGTTTGCTTTTCTGCTCGTTTTTTAATAAGCTCTTTTACACATCACTTTCATTCTCATCATAATATTTTATTTTGTGAATCTGCTCCACCAAACAATTTAATGCCTGCTATTTCTATATTTGCAGATTCTACTTTATATCAATGTTCAGTAACAGGAGTCTTTTCAATATTTATAAATCATCCTGCATAACTTCCATCAGGTATTGCAGAATTCATGTTTTGGCTATTGCTACTACTAGAAACAAACTCAAAACTAGAATTTGATTCTCCTGTTCCAAGATAACATGGAACATTTTGACTAGAACAAGATTCCATGTCCAAAAATGGTTCGGGAATTTTATTGGTGATATTTGGTTGCGACTCTGAGTCTGATTTATCTTTACAAGGTAGTGGGACTGCCATTACCAAACAATTTCCTGCAATATTTCCAAAAGGATCTGGTAAACTTAGTTCTAGTGCATTATATGTCCCAAAACACATAGCTATCCCAATCTCAGCTGTTAGTGTTGGCATTAGATACAGTCTGAATAAAGAACTGTTTGTTCCTCAAACGACTCCCAAAAATCAGTCATTTGGACCTTTGAGTGGCAAACCAAATATACCAGGTATTGGTAGATACCCGGCTGGTGATGGTCGATTCCCAGGGACAGTTAATGTTGGCAAACCTTTTCCAATAGTCTCTGTCAAAAACGGTAGTTTAAAACACCCAAATAAATGATAACCTCCAGGTCATAAAAAAGCTTGATTAAATGGCACAGGTAATCCACAATTTCATCCATCACCAATTCCAAAATCACTAAGTTTAAATCCATCACAAAGTTTTCACATAACTTTATCTACTTTTTTCATAATATCTCAGGCCAATCCTTCAATTATTTCACCAGGCATATTGAGTATAGTATCTAAATTGATGCCTCATTCTGATACAATATTATCCCAACTAAAAGCATCTGCCCAAACATCAAGAACAGCATCTCGATTAAAAATAGGTCAGGCTCCAGGAACATCTTCTAAATTTATATTATTTCAATTAGAGGTCCCATTACTTAATGTGTTTGAAATTTCACTCATTGCATTTTCAAAGTTTTCTTGTGTTTTTTCATTTAGTCTTGCTAAAATTTTAGCTAAATCTATATATTCTGGAGAATAGCTTTTTTTATTCCCTTGATTATTATTAAATAGTATAAATAATGATTTGTTACATCCATCGGTTGGTGTTATTTTAATATCTTTCAATCAATCTTTAGAATAGTTTGTTAATGTTTCTCAATTGTTTCATCAAAATTTTTCATAATCATTACCGTCTACATCTTTTATTTCTATTTTTTGAGTTTCTACTTGTCCATCATAATGGAGTCGATAATGTATTTTTATTTCATCTCCAGCTTTCATAGATAAATTATCTATCATATATCTGAAATTATTCATGTCTCGATGAAATTTTAATTCATTTTCCACCTTTCCTGTAGAAATTGTTCCAGGTTCAAACCAGAAATTTTCAATCATATTTGTCTCTCAAGTCAGTGGGATTGTCCAAGGTCCAACAATATTGTCTATAAATGTTCAAGTGAAGTTTTTATTTGCTTTTAACACAACGGTAACCTGTACCTTGTCTCAATTTTCTAAAACATCCCCATTTATATCTTCATATTTTTTATATATTTTTACAGGATCTTCTCAGGTCAAACATCATATTTCTACATAAGGTACATCTCATTCACTTTCTACATTGTTTTCATACAAAGGTATTATTCAAAAATTTACTAATTTTAATCTTTCTATTCATTTATACTGTTCTTCAGCATTACTTACATCAAATGTAGTTCCAGCCTGTATAGTTGAATTCAATTTTGCTTCATCTATTTTTTTATTGTTTTCATTAAACATATCACTAAATGCACTATCTGAAAATGCATTAGTATTCATTCATAGATCTGTCAAATTTATTCCAATATCTTCTATATTAGTTTCATTTAATCATTTCCGATGAATTAAGCTTTGATCCAAAACTTTTACATTTTCATTAATTCTTATTCCAAATCTATATACCATATTTGTATTGTTTATTTGTCTATTATATCGATCATCGTCACACATAATTTTATTAGTAGAAACATAGTTGTCTTTTCAATTATATTGTCCACCATAAAATATTTTAATATAACCCAAACTATCGTTTGTAATTATATCCAAAATTCCATCATTATTCATATCTTCAAAAAATATTTGATTTACTCCTCATATATTTTGAGGGTTTTCTGATTTTATATCTCCTTTTACATTTGTATTTATACAAACAGGCAATCAATCTACATCAAATACTCAGCGATCATTTTTATAAGCTCTTAAAATATTAGAGTTATTTTTTATTATTATATCTTTATATCAATTCCCATCTATATCTCATACAATAATTTCTTTTATTCCATCAGCTAAGATCATTAAATCCCCCAAATCTTTGAAAGGAGTGGTTCATCAATAGTTTTTTAAAATTTTCACACTCCCATCAGTAAATGCAACAATAATATCTTCTAGTCCATCATTATTAAAATCTATATTTATTACTTTTAATATTGTTTTGTTTGGTTCTGAAAATATAGTTTCTCATATTCCTTTATCAAATCAACTATCCAATTCTATGTTTAAATCAGTATCTAATAATTTTGCATTTTCATTTTTGTTTACTCTTTTTAATAAAGGATCTCATATGTTTATCAAAAACTCTGAAGAAAAATTTACAGTAGCTTCTCAAACAGACTGTCCTGCTCCAAAATTTGTTATATTTTTAAAATCACTAGTAAATCATATTCCTAAAGTAGGATCATCACTATCTTGTATCGACTTATATCAAAGCGATGAGGTTGGAAGTTTTGAATTGTTTTGGAAAAATCCAACTCATTCTTTATTTGTAGATCAATCAATCCAAATTGTAGTATAATCATATTCTAGATTGTTTGACCTTAATTGTACAGTAAGATCGTTTATTTTATTTATTACAAATAAAAATGTTCATATTTTTTTGTTATTTAATTTTACTTCCCAAGATTGATATCATGCTATTTTATCATTATTTAAAACGATATTTAAATTTATATTTTGCTGTTTATTGTTTAAATCAAATATGTTTTCATTATTTACAAGTATTGTATTGTTTTTAATTTTATTGCTTTCTATAATACTATCTGTTTTTTCAGGTATATAAATTAATGCATTTTTGTTTAAATATTTGTTTGTTGCTAAAGCTTCTATTACGGTTTCTAAATTTTCTTCACTTACTGCAATTTCTTGTAAATTGAGATTAGCTATATCTATGTTTATTTCTCATATATCATTTATTGTAAAATTTAGTTTGTTGTCTAATTCAAAATTTATTGCTTTGTCATCTAAACTGGTAAATTCGATTTTTTTAGACATAATTACAGAAAACATTTTTATATTTTCTGGATTTGTAAGTTGAGTGGTTGTTGTGATTAATTTTTCAGAATTGTTAATTAATTTCTGTATATACTTATTATTATCTGACATAAATCCTCGTTGATTTCACCGATCGTTTCCAAACAAATTTAAATACATTATATTTAGGTCTTTATCTGGTAGAATTTTGTCTTGAACCACAATATCTTTTGCTCCTGGCTTTTGTCATTCTATCTCAATTCATCAACTCATGATTTGTCCAAATATAAACCCATATCATCATTGTTCTTTTGATTTGACGATAAAATCGAGCTGTCAATTTACTACATTTATATTTGCACTAGATCAGTTTATTCAAGAAATAGCCAATGGTCATAATGTCCCAATTTTTATTGTTGTATTTTTTGTCACTATATTTCATCGATTGTCAGATATTTTTAAATTTGCCTGTATGTTTGAATTTACAGAAATAACATCTTTGTCTGCATTTATCTCTACGATTTTTGCTGGTGCAGGATTTACAGTTACTGGTATATTTACAGTTTTTATTCAAGATACTGATATTGAAATTACATCATTTCCAGCTTTAAAGCTTGGCATCAAATAAACCTCTAGCTCTCCATTTTTTATTGTAAAATTATTGTTTTGTGAAAATCTTTTTTGACTAACTTCAAATGTATTATTATTTTGTGTTTTTGTTACTTTTCTTGTTTCTATTTCTCCTGGCTTTATCAATCCATTTTTGCTAGATATGTTTACAATATTTTCAACATTTATGTTTTGTCACTCAAGATCTTGTAGTTTTATTTTTATACTAGGGACTGTGTTCAAATTTATTTGTGTTAGATCAAATGAGTCTGTATAAGAGTATTCATTTGTAGAAGCTAAGTTGATAACTAAATTTGTTAAAACATTGTTTCACTTATATACTTTAATTTTTCATTTCTTTACAGTAATATCTTTGGATACTTCTATTGAATCAGCATCAACAATATTTCATTTAACTTCTAGCTTTATTTGGCTATTATGAGCGCTATTTTCATCAACATTTAGAACAAAGTTAGATTTATTGAAATCTGAAAACGATATTTGTTTTCATTCATTAGACTCACTTGAAAGGCTTCCACTTGAAGTAGATATTTGAAATTTCCCATCAAATATTTGTCACACATTATTTCAAAAACCATCTGTTCCCTTAACAATTATAGGAAATTTTGATCATTGTAGAGCTATATCTCATGGTGTTAATATTTCTATTTTGTCAATTTTTCAAGGAATAACTTCTAGGCTTATTGTCTTTGTTACACATTGATTTATATTTGTTGTTCCAGGCAAACACATATAAAATACCACTACATTTCTTCATGCAATAGGATTTTGTATTTCAAAACTTAAGTCTTTTTTATAAAAAGGATCAAAAGTTATTTTCCCTGTAGAATATCAGTCTGTTCATTCAGTAATATTGTTTGAAATGTTTTTTGTTCAATCTTGTAGTTTTATTTTACTAGCTCCAATATTTTTTATATAAAAATCTACATTACTCAATTCTACTGTTGATGACAAACTTATCGTTCATACTGCTTCATCTGCATTAATGTTATTTTTATTTGTTTCAATTTTTGTATAGGATAATATTTTATCTAATTTTTGATAATTTACAGCAGTAGCATTGTTTAATATTTCTTGGTTGCTATCATCATTGTTTAAATATGACCATTGTTCAGCATATTGAGAGATTTCTTCCACAACTCCAAAATTATCGACAACATCTTGTCAAACATTTATTCGAGACAGTCAATTTTTTAAAACATTTTCTAGAGAAATAGGCCACTCTACTTTTACAATTTTTTTTGTATCTTTAAAAAGTTCTATTGTTTTGTTCCACCAACATTTTAAAGACTCAAACCAAGGAGAGCTTATCCCATCGTTTATATCAAATATCAACACTCCTCCATCATCTGGAATTCAACATACATTATTTAGATCTTCTAAAAAATTGCTAGAATCATCAGTATTTGGTATGTTTTCTTTCGAAAAGTTGTTAGAAGAGTTGCTGATATTGTATGCAAAAGGTGGTAATGCTTTTTCTGTAATTATATCTTCTCCATTAGAATTAATAAATGCAACCTCATATCAATTATCACGATAAGCAGGAGTAATATATGGTCATTTATTATTATCTTTAACTAAATAGTTTTCTAAACTATATTTTATTTTTTCGTTTACATCAAAATCTTCTATAATATTATTGATATCATCTCATATAGTGCTTCAAACCTTTCTTTGTTGTCGTCAAATATTTTGATAATAAATCAAGTGTGCAATAAATTCCATTGGTTCATATCATCACATCTTATCTTTAAAGAAAACATTATCTTTTATTTTTTTTTCTAACTCATTGATTAAATAATCATTTGGCATTAAGCTATACGGACGACTATTTGAATATGAAAGAGGAGATGCTAATTTATCACCATCTTTCAATTTATCATAAGCTCAAGCATTTTGCTGATAAAAACTAGTTTTTTTGTTGTCTTGTTTTGTTAGATACTCATTATATTTTTTTACTGTTTCTATCAAATATTGTTTGATAGCGGTTTCTATTTCTTTTGGAGTTTTTAATTTTAAAGAATTATTACCACTAAATACTTCTGCTTTGTAAAGATTTGGGTAAATAAAAGTAAGTTTATCTCCTCATATTCACTTAAATGTAATGTATTTGGGAGAATCTATAGGTCTATCAGCAGTAATATTTGTAATTCATGGGATATATCAAGTGAGGTTGATATTACTTGAATGAGGAATTTGATTTAATGTTCCTAAAACAGGATTGATGCTGATATATCCAGAATTTCCCGTAGTTAGAGACTTTATAAAAAGAAATGGTTTAAATTCTGTCTCCTCCTCTTCCTCATCACCTTCAACCATAAATGTCTCAATTTTCTTTATTTCATCATTAATTAGTTCAGCTTGATTATCGATTGTTAATATTAAATTCTCTAAAGTAGTACACAAAGATTTAAATTTACTTCCATTTTGACATCAGCTACCTATGCCACTTATTTGGATTTTTTTATTTTCTAGTGAAATTTTTAGTTGATTTTTATCTAAATTATTGCTGTTTATACTATTATAAATGCTTTCTGACTCCAATATAAATGAATTTGTTTCCAAAAATTTGTTTTTTGTATTTTCAAGTGTTTGTACCAAATTAGATTTCCAGTCATATAAAAACACTAAAGGATCTTCATTTATTTTAAATGTATAAATTTGATTATTTATATAATCTTCAATATTTTCAAATCAAAAACCTATAACAAATGTATATAGTTCAATAAGTTTAGATTGAATATTTTCAACATGTTTTTCTGTAGTTTCATAAATATTGCTAGGTATATACATATTCCATTGATCTACCAAATTATTTATACTTCAAGTAGACATGTTAGCGCTTATAGATTGGTTAGATATATCCTGAACTCTTCCCTTTATTCAAGAAATATGTGCTTTTAATTTAATTAGATCAGACATTACAGATTCTGATTCTGTCTCTGTAGAAGTTGAATAATCAATTATATTTTTTACACTATTATATAGTTTTTCTATTTTTCCAGACAATGCTTCATAAAATCTTTTAGACGGTGAAATATTATCTTCAAATACTTTGTAAACAGATCCATATAGTTCTGTGTTTGTAGAAGAAACATTTTTCACTCTTGAATCTAAAGTTTTGTATGTTAGTATTTTTCCACTACCTAAACAATCTCAAGTATTAGTTTGTTTTAATTTAAATATATTTCATTCCCAAGCTTTGTAATTGCTATTGTTAAACCAGGTAAAAAAGTCAACACTATTGGCCTTAATGGGTTCTGTATATGTTCGAGTTGGGGCTTCTAAATCTTCTGTAGCCAAATAATTTGTAAACTTCATATCTTCTCACATATTAGGATTGTAACCCAGACCAGGCAAATCAGGAGCCTCTTTTGCTTTATTTTTAAAATAATATTTAGGTTTTTGAGTTAGTACAAAAGTTTGCTGTATAAGTCTAGAGTAAGTATTTACTCATAAGAAACTATTTGCTGTATTTTCAGCTTGAAGAAGAATAGTGCTTCATGCTATATCAAAAATTGGTAGTACCGCATCTTGAAACTTATAGCCACTTAGCCAATCAGTGGTTCCGGATAGATTTAATGGAGATGCACCTCATCGATTTCTAATAGCAAACTCTTGTGGCAGTTCACATCCTCACTGCTTTTCTTCATCACTTGGATCACAAGTTTCTCAAGCTTTTGTGCTAGATTGCCATCTCCTTTTTTTCCAACATATTCCAAGCCATTTTTTTTGACAAGTTGTGTTTCGATATTCTCTTTTAGCTATTTTATTTTCTTCATATATTTCTAATTCCTTTATGGTATTGTTTATATTGTATCCTCTATTTGCATCTACCTGAGTAGCAAAGATATCATAAGATCATCATACAGATTTTTTGTTCAAATCAACGGTTGTTAGGTCCAAAGATGCTACTGCTCAAGATTGAATATTATTGATTGTTAATCAAAAGATATTATCAAAATTTCTATAAGTTCATCTGTATGTGGATATTTGTTCCATATCATTTATATATTTTGCAGGCATACCAAAAAAATAATTTTCATAAGCATCATAAACTTTCCAAACACAGCTTGATAGTTTTGTTGTTCATTTACGATCTCATTCATATTCTAAATAAGTTAAGGGAATAATTTCATTCAATCGATATTTTTCTTGTTCTATTTTATCATCAACTATTTTTTCTAACGCATCATTAAACATTATGATCAATGGGTCCAATCATCATTCTAATCTTAATAGAGTTTCATCTTTTTGTGCTATTATAGAGTGGGATGTATCTAGAGCTGTACGGCTTGTATGTGTCCCATCAGATAAAGTGATTTGTTCTATTCGTCTATTTGAGGTTTCTACATTTTTTACGATTTTATCTAAATGTTTTGTTCACATCAAAGATGTATAAGGTCTAAGGTATCATTCTTTTACCATACTATCTATAAACTTTGTAGGTGTGTTCATATTATCATTTATAGACTGTATAGCATTTAAATTTAATGCATTTCATCCAACACCATTCAATCCATTAGCTATATCAGCTACAACATCATTGTATGTTCATTGCATTATTTTGACCATCAAATCTGAATATCTTTTTTCTCCAATATCTTCAGCAAATAAAAAATTATTGATATACGGCACCAAACCATCAGCAAAAAAGTATTTTTTATTTGCTACTATATCTTCGTACCAAATATTTTTATCAATAAAATTTTCTGGATTTTGTGCATAATTTTTTAGCTTATTAAAATATGCTTTATATTGATCAATTGTATCAAAATTTATTAGTCCATGCCAAATCTCTGCTTGTCATTTTGGATTGTCATTGTATACAAAATATTTTATATCGTCATCCCAAATAAACTTTTGTTTTTCGAAATCTACATAAGGATAAATCGTTGGATAAATAAATCAATCTTGATTTACTACAGGTAATGGAACATCTCATATCAAAACTACTCATACTAGTTTAGATGGTTCACCACTAATTCAATCAAAATACATATTTTCTAAAATTTTTGTAATTTCTGGAGCGGTGATATTGTCTATGTTTATTGGCAACACAATAGCTTTTGAATTTGATATAGCATTGTATCTATAATTACTATCGGCTCATTGTATATAAGTTTTTGCATATCGTTCAATATTATTTTCCAAGCTTCAGTATATTTTATCGTCTACAAAAATAGCAACTAAATTTGTATAATTTAACTGACTTTCTTGTGCATAAACTTTATTGAAGTCCAAAAAAGAAAAAGACTGTAAAAATGTGGATACAGCATATACTAATAACACTAAGAATATTGAATATTTTTTTATTAATCAATTTCTCATATTTTAATTATATCTTTTTATAAAAGTTTTCTTAATATCAATTATATATATAAAGATTTTTTAGTAAAAAATATAGCCAAAAATAGTTTTATTTATCTTGCATTTGTAAAAAACGGTATGTAATATGTGTTGGTTTCTATTTTTACACTGTTAATTATCATTCAAAAAGCAGCACCAAATAAATATAGTTAGATTTCTTCATTCCCTAACTAAATTAAAAGATGCTGCAAATACAAGGATGTAAAAAAAGACAAATAACTCAAGAGGAAAGAGTAAAAACCCATGGAAATGTGCAACTAAATTTATCTTTGTGTGATATCGATTGAAAATTAAGTTTAAGATTATTTAAGTTGTTTTTTTATTTTGTATTTATATAATCAAATCAATTCTTATTGAAAATTAGTTTATTTTGAAATTTTTCCTCATGAAAAAAGATGATAAACTTTTGGCATTATTGGACTTGGTAATTGACCAATATATTTCTAGTTGAGATCCTGTTGGCTCCAAATCTCTAAATTCTTTGGGTTCTACTAAATATGCTCCTTCGACCTTGAGAAAGTATTTGAATTTACTAGAAAAGGCTTGATTTGTCTATCAGCCTTACAACAGCTCTGGTAGGGTTCCCACTCTAGATTGATTGTCTGTTTATATAGACAATTATATGAGCTGAGAGTTAGAACAACAAGAAATAGATTTAGACAATGCCAGAAAGTGACTAAAATATTTAGTAGAAAATTTATGAGCAGTAGCAGATGGTGTTGTTGTAGGTTTTTTGAAAAATGATGAATATTACTATTTATGAATGAATAATATTTTGAGAGACGATTTAAGAGAAGAATATGATACCACTAGATATATTGTCAAACTTATTGAGACTAGGTGACTTGTAAAACAACTTGATTCCAAAATCTTAAAAAGAAATAAAGTTTATTATACATTTATCCAAGATAAAAATACCATTGTTTCCTGCATTTATGCCAAAATAGTCGTAGAAGATTATGAGTGAATGATTTGTATAGTGTGACCAACAAGAGTAGATTACAAAAAAAATGTAGCAATATTGGATAAAGTTGTAAGTATGATTTGAAACTAAAAACAGACTTCATAAAACAAAAAGCAATAAATTTCAAACTTTACAAACTTAATAAGTAGTTTATGTTAGATGATAAAAATAAAGATATAGTTCCAAATTCTGATGAAAATAACGAAAATCTCAATGAAAATTCAGACTTTTCTAAAGAATTATCTGATTTAGAAAATGAAATAAAAAATGCTGTTCCAGATGAAATCAAAAAAAAAGAAGAAATTCAACAAAATACTTTTGATGAATTAGATTCTCTTGCTACAGAAGTTGTCGAATCTGGATTTGAATGAAATAAGCACAGTGAAAAACCAAAAGATAGAGTATGAGAGTTTTTTGATACTGGGAAAAAAGAGTTTGAAAAAGTTGATACATTTAAAAAAAAAGGAGCAGTAAAAAAACATAAAAAAATGACAAACAAGTTTGCTGATCGTCCTGAAACTGTAAAAGAAGCTATCCAAAACTCATCAGATAAAATTTTGGAAGAAATATATAATTGGAAACAAGAAAAAAATCCTGTTGCTAGATCTTTATTAAAAATTGTAAATCGAATTATGAAAACAGAAAAATAAGATATTTTAATTTTACATTTTATTTGATTATGAACAAGTTAGTAAAAAGTGCTGGAGGTTTAATATATTATTATGATCAAAATAATGATATAAGATTTTTACTTATAAAAAGACATGCTCTTTCTGGAAAAATAGAACGAGTTGCTCCAAAAGGCAAAATTCAGTCATGAGAAACTGATGAAAAAGCTGCTTTGAGAGAAGTTAGTGAAGAAACAGGTATTCCCTTAAATTTTTTGAATGTTGTACAAAAAGTGTGATCTGCTACAATTGAGTGATTAGAAAACAAAAAGTGAAAATTTGATAAAGAGGTGATATATTTTTTAATCAAATATGATTGAGATCCTAATTTAGTAGATATTCAGCCAGTAGAGTGATATTTGTGAACTTATAAACGAGCAACAATTCAAGAGCTTTTAAATTTAGTATACTATACAGATATTAGAGAGCTTTTTAGGAAATGATATATTCTTTTGAAAGATAAGCAAAAAACTAATGATGTAAAAAAAGATTTTTTAAAAAAGTTAGAGTTGTAATTTTAGATTGAATTCTTTTAACTTTTATTTATTCTATTTAGACTATTTTATTAAATAAATATCTAGCCATGCAAAAACCAAATGTTGTTTATAAATTAGATTGATTGACAGAAGTTATGACAAATGAACTAAAGGGTTTGGTAGAAAAAAATCTATTAAAAGAAGATGCAAAAATGTCTTCTAGTTTAAAAAAAATTTATGCTAAATGAGGTGACATTCAGGTTGTAGTCAAAGTTCTTGTAGAAAAAGTAGCTGATGGTTACAATGGAAATTTTAAGTTTGAATTTGATGGTGAGGTTTTAGAGTACGATCGCAAATGATTTGAAATTTTATCAGATTTAGTTAATCATGCATTTGATAATTTCAAGCAAAGAATATTAGCAAAATAATTTTATATAAAAATTTTTATATTATGGCAACAAAAAAGATAAATTATATTACAAAAGAAGGTTATGATAAACTTATAACAGAACTAAGAGATTATAAAGAAGTTCAACTTCCTGCTGTGCTTGAAAGATTATCAGAAGCAAAAGCACTTTGAGATCTTTCTGAAAACTTTGAATATAAATCTGCAATGGAGGACAAAGATTTTATCAATTCTAAAATAGTAGAGTTAGAAAAACTACTAGCAAATGCTGAAATCATAAAAGAAGAAAAAACAAAAGATACTGGTGTAGTAACTTATGGTTCAAAAGTTACTCTAAAAATAGAATGAGATAAAGATGAATATACAGTATCAATTGTTTGAATATGAGAGGTGGGTATCGTTTGAGATGACGATTTGCTTATTTCATTAGACTCTCCAATAGGACATGCAATCAAATGACATAAGGCATGAGATGAGGTGAAAATGAGATTGGGAAATGATAGAAAATCAGTAAAAATTCTTAAAGTTTCTTAAATAAATAGATTCAACAAAAAAAGAGAACATTATGTTTTCTTTTTTTTTGTTGTTTATAAAAATATAGTTTTATTGCAAATATGATACTTTGCTAGTTTTTACTTCTCGATCATTTCGTATAGCAATAGTTAGTCTGCACTCTATATCTTCTCATTCTGCGCTTAATCAAACTATTTTTATTTTTACAAGATCTTCATCTACAATTTCTTTTGATAAACCATCAATATTTTTCATTTTAATATTTTTTTCTTCATCAGAGCAGTGTTCTATGATTAGATCTTGTTTGTTGTCAATTATAAATTTAGAATTAACAATATTTATCAAATGTGATATATTTAACAAAACACTGTTGTCGAATGTTTTAAAAACATATCCTATTGTATCATCATTTAGACTTACTCGTGAATTTTCTTTATTTTTGTAAAAAACATATCACAGATATGTTGTAAACATTTCATTTAGGTTTTTTGTATAAGTCATAACCATATCTTCACAATTTTGAGTTGGAGTAATTTTACTACAAATAAAAGTTTCCATAGAAAGAATCGGCTCTCATTGATAATAAATATTTATATTTCTACCAGTTTTTTCTGCACTAAGATCCAAATCTTTTGAAAAATCAAAAGAAATTAGTTCATTAGTAAAAAAATATCTATTATCTCTTATTATTGCTTTTGACTCAGGAATTTTTATGTCTTTTATTGTTAATACAGGCAGTTTATTGTTCTTCAACTCACTTATTTCTCAGTTTATTATGAGGTTTTTATCTACAAAATTATTCAAATTGACTGTGCTACTTATCAATCAAAATGATGTTTCAAGATTTGAAATTTTATGAGTATATACAGGAAAGTTGTTGTCTGAAAATATTTTTCACTCTATCATAATTTGATCTCATATATTGTGGTTGATTTTTTTATAGTTTTTGATTATTAAAAAAATAATTATCACAAATAAAAAAATTATAGATAAAATTATAGATAATAATATAATTTTTTGTTTTTTTTCTTTTTTTTGATGAAGAAAATTTTTTATATCCATTTTTGCAATCTATTAAAAAACTTTCATAGTAATATATTTATATATACAAAAAAATCAAGCATAGTTAGATCTGGGTTAATTATCATTCAAAAAGCACCACCAAATAAATATAATTAGATTCCTTCATTCCCTAACTAAATTAAAAGATGGTGCAAACATAGAGGTATAAAAAGAGATAAACAACTCAAAAATAAACTATTAGATTTACTTTAAAACAATATCTATTTATTTTTTAATTCTGTAGGTTTTTAAAAAATATTCTACTGGTGTTTTTTGCTTGAAAAAAAATGTCCTCAAAAATTTGACAAAAAAATAAGTTTTGACTATAATTATTGGTGTAAGAAATTTATTTTATATTTTAAACTACTTTATTATGAAAAAGTTTTTTAGTTGATTGGTGTCTTTTGTGTTATTATTTCAGACACTACAATCAGTAGTTATTGTTCCACAAGTTTTTGCAGATAGTTGAGATTTGAGTGGTGAGTATGTATTGGAAGTGGAAGATGGGACAACAAACACATCTTCAAACAGTACAACTAATTATGCTAGTTTTTTAGGTGTTTCAAATGACTTGTTTGATATTTACTTAAACAAGGGAAGTTCTAGTAATCCTCCAGCATTTAATACTAATGCAGATCCTAAAGGAGTTAGGTTATATTTTAATAGTAATGGAGATGGTGGAAACATGACTATTGCTGTTGCTGATGGATATCAGATAAATTCTATGGAAGTTGTTTTTTTAACTAATGCAGCTAACAATAATGTTTGAAAACTAAAAGTTGATGCTAATGTTTTTGACACAAAAAATGCAACAAAGACAACAACTGATAGTACTAATTCAATAGAAATGGCTACTAATTCTGTAAAAATATCCAATAACACCACTTGAACAAATATTCAAGTGGTAATTAGTAAAATTATTATTTCTGTTTCTAAAATTCATAAAGTTACATTTGAATCAAATGGATGAACAGAGATAGATTCAAAAACAATTAATATTTGAGATCCAGTAACAAAACCAATAGATCCTACAAAAGCTGGGCATGTTTTTGTTGCTTGGTATAAAGACTCAGAACTAACATCAGAACGAAATTTTGATGATCCAATAGAAGAAGATATGACGCTGTATGCTAAATGGATAGTTGATTGTGAACCTGAATCCATTCTTTTTAATGTTTCTTTTGATAGTGGTAAAGACTCTCTTCCAACATGATGGACAGCTGATTGATTAGCTAAAAATTATAAATGAGATAATGTTCCAAGATTGAAACTTGATACTTCTTGAGATCGAATAAAAAGTCCAAGTTTTTATCTTATAAAAAAAGCAAAGGCTACAGTTCGATCAAAGGCAAACTCTGCTAATGGTGTGTTTGGTGGAAAATTAATATTTAAAGATCAAAATGGAGATAGTTTTTATGAGTTTTCAGATTATAAAGCAGATCAAGAAACAAACATAGAATTTGAAGTCCCTTCAGATGTAACTCAAATTACAATAGAATACGAAAAAACAATAGGAAATATTGGAGTTTGATCATTTAAACTTGAATATACTGAAGATTGGTGATCTGAACCAAAGCCATATACCGTTTATTTTAATTCAGATGAAGATACTGTACTGTATTCTATACCAGCCAGCCCTTGTGAAAAAATAACAAAACCAGAAGACCCACAAAGAGACTGATATTCTTTTGTATGACGATATGTAGATGGATCAGAAGATTTCTTTGATTTTAATACTGCAATTTCATGAGATTTAACTCTAATTGCAAATTGGCATTTAGAAACATACAATATTGTTTATGATTTAGATGATTGAGTAAATAGCGATTCTAACCCAGATACATATACTATAGAAACAGAAGATATTATATTAGAAAACCCAAATAAAGAATGATTCGATTTCTTAGGTTGGTATGATAGTTCTGAAACAAAAATAGATAATATATCAAAAGGCTTTTTTTGAGATATTACACTTACTGCTAAATGGCAAAAAAAGAAGTCATCTGGTTCTTCTTGATATTATGTACCTCAAAAAAATAATAATGAACAGAACTCCGACAACAACAATAATTTATGAGAAGAAAATGATTTTGTTCATGGATCTCCTTATGATAATGAATTAGATAGTGCATATTTTTTTGCATCAAAGTATGGGCTTACAACAAAAACAATATCAGAAGCTAGACTGGAAGACACACTAACTAGAGCTGAATTTGCAAAAATTATTTCAACATATGCTGTCAAAATATTAAAAACAGAACTAAAGCTAGCAGAAAAAAATCAATGTGTGTTTTCTGATTTAGATCGTTCTCAAGAGCTTTGAATGTTTTCAGAATTGTCTTGTAGATTGAACTTGATGGGTATGTCGATGTGAAACGAATTTAATCCAAATAATAAAATAACTAGAGCTGAAGTAGTGACCGTTATTTCTAGACTTTATGGTTGGGCTCAAGATAATCTTTCTTGAAATTACTTTAATAATCATATGAAAGAAATGCATGAAAGATGATATATTAAAAATACTGATCCTACAATGGATGAAATTAGATGATATGTTTTTATCATGCTACAAAGAGTGGCAGATTGAGAAAAATAAAAATATTTTCTTTATTAAAAAAAGACCCGCTCAATAAAAGTGGGTTTTTTTGTTCTGTGTTTTTATGTTTACTAGATTATACTTGAAAGCTCTTTCTGAAATTTTTCCCTCTTTCTTCCAAAATATCCTGTTTAATATAAAGAGTGTGGAGATTCGGGATAAATAAATTCTTCACAACTTGGAGTCTTATTAAGCCTGTAGGGCGAATGTCCATTGCTGTAAATATCTTTACTAATTAACAAAGATTCTGCATATGGATTCTTCGCTTTGCTCAGAATGACGAGGAGAGTGTTGTCATCTTGAGTCGTTATTGTTGCGAGAGATAATAGATAGTGTTAAAGTAAGATTCCTCGCAAGATAGAGCACTTCGAAATGACAGTAGTGAAGATTTCTCGCAAGATAGACCACTTCGAAATAACAGAGCTGTGTCATATTGAGCCCGTAGGGCGAAATATCCATTAACAGAAAGTGGTTTGTGTTTAATGGATTCTTCGTTTTGCTCAGAATGACAACAGCATTATGTCATCTCGTTTGTTATTGTTGCGAGAGATCTAAAAAAACAGATTCCTCACATTTAGAACATTTCGGAATGACAAAATTTGTTTTTTATTTCTGACTCCAAACTACTCTCTTTTCATCGTTTATCATTTTAAATTCTTTTGCTTTTACTTTTATTTTATCTCAAATATTATAGTATTTTTTCCATTCTACTCATTCTGGTACTACTATAAAGTTTTTATGTAACAATCACTCAACTCATTTTACGGTAATAAACATACCATAGTTATAACTTAGTTTGATATATCATTCATACCAGTTTCATAATTTAATGTCTTTTATATCAAATGGCTCTGTATTTGTTTCTCTATTATTCGTTTTTTCATTTTGTTCATAATTGATTTTTGGCGCTTTTGTACTTTGATTTGCTTTTTGTAGTTTTTCTATATTTGGGACAAATTTCATATTGAGATTATTTTTATATGCTTCATCCAATTGTTTACTTATATCGTTTTTTTCTCATATCCAAACTTGAAAAGCTTTTGAATCTTTACTATCATAAATATCTATATGCATTTTTACTTCCATTCCATTTGCTGCTTTCAAAATCTGTCATTTTTCAAATTTTAATTCCAAATTAGGATCAAAGTTTTTTACCTTTTTGTATCGGCACAATTTATGTCTATTATTTTTTGTGTCAAAAATTATCGCATCTGCTTCCTCTCAATCCATTTTACTATCTCTAAATAATCACAATTTAGATTGAACAAATAAGTTTTGAGAATTTTCATATTCTTTTTCATTGACTCCAAATCATTCCAATCTAGCTTTTTCTTGAATTTTTTCTTGCTTGGAAAATGTTTTATTGCTCCAGGCATCCATTAGACCTTCCAATTCTCATCTTTCCATTGCATATCTTTGTCTAGATTGTTTTCTAATTTTATCTATAAGCTCCAAAGATCATTCAGGACTTGGTAGAGGATTTGTTCTCATGCTAAAAGGATCGGAAGCAATTCAATTTGCCATCAATTTCAAATATGCTGTAAACATAGGTAAAGAAATCAAATCGTTTGTACTTACCATTTCTTTGAATTGACCACTAATAATTTCTGCATCATCTTTTCCAAGAGTAAATGCCATTATCGTCCCTACATTTCCAAAAATAGCATCTCTTACTTCTTCTTGTAGTTGAGCAGTAAATTGATTGGCAACAATCAAAGATAGCCTATATTTTCTGGCTTCTGACAAAATAGTTGCAAAAGCTTTTGTAGCAAAGTTTTGAAACTCATCTATATATAGATAAAAATCTTTTCTGTCTTCTCTAGCTATATCAGCACGAGACATTGCATCAATTTGGATTTTTGTAACCAAAAGAGAACCAATCATTGTTGCATTATCTTCTCATATTTTTCATTTACTTAAATTTACCAAAATTATTTTTCCTTCATCCATAGCTTTTCTCATATTCAATCTAGTCCTTGGTTGTCCAAAAATATTTCTTACAAGTTTAGAAGAAAGAAATTGTCAAATTTTATTTACAATAGGAGCAATAGCTTCATCTCTTTGTCTATCATTTCGTTTGTTAAATTCAGTATCCCGAAATTTTCTTAATACAGGATCGCTTAAATTATTTAATATCTCATCTCTAAAATCCTTATCAACAAGAACTCTAGTAATATGCATCAAAGTTGCATTTGGATAATCTATAACTGATAAAACAACATTTCTAAGTATGTATTCCAATCTAGGTCATCGACTATGTTCAAATAATTTTTGAAATGTAGAAACCACACCAGATGCTATTCTATTTTTTTCATCTTCAGTATCTGCTTGTAGCAAATTAAATCCTATTGGATAGTCTGTATCTGATACATCAAATAATATTACGTCATTTATTCTATTTGTAGGAATATGCTCCAAAACAGTATCTACCAAATCTCCGTGTGGATCTAGTAAACAAACACCATTTCCAGCTTCTATGTCAGACTTTACCATATTAGAAATAAAGGTAGATTTTCCTGTACCAGTTTTACCTACAATATAGTAATGTCTAAATTTATCTTCTCTTTTCATTCCAAATTCTATAGCTTCTCATCTATAATGTGTTTTTCCTAATATTGTTAATTCACTTTCTGGACTATTTTTTAGGGTTGGTAGATTCGTGGGATAGGGAAGTTTTCTATAAACAGTATATTCCAAACCTTTTACAAAATTTTCTTTTGTAGGTATATGAAAAAAATTTATTGCTTGATCAAATTTCATAGCATGATATTTTGGGCCAGTTTTTACTTTAAATTTTGCACCAAATTGAGCCAGTGCAGCTTTTATATTTGTCTCTACATTTTTATGCGCAAAATTATCTGCACTATTTAAAGCATAAGATATAGATAAAAACAACTCCTTTTTGTCCTCTTGTTTTTCTTCAATATTTTCTTCTTTTTTGCTTTTTCACCAAACTAACTTAGCAAAATTTTTTATATATCAAAAAAAACTTTTACTTTCTTTAAAGCTATATTTAAACTCTATTGTCAAATTATCGGTTGATGCAATATTACCAAAAAGAGCTAAAATATCTCTCATAGGATCCATATAAGAACCATCCTTTGTAAAGAAGTTTTTATCATTTAGCTCAGCATCTTTTTTGAAAACAATATATTTTTTTTCTAAAAGATGACCATCCTCCTTTGCAAAGGGTTTTATATCAGTATCTTCAAGGTCTGAAGTATTAAAACTAGCATAAAAGGTGTTTTTAAAAAAAGTTTCAAACTCTTTTGGCAGTTTGACAAAAATTTTTATATTATGATTGTTTCCATACAATATAAAGGATATCGTTTTTTTCTTTAAGCTAGAACAATTCCTCAAAATAGTGTCTCGATGATTTACTCAAAGCTCATTATCTTTAAACGGTTTTAATTGTAACAAAAAATATTTAGAATTTTTTTTTGATGTTTCTTTCAGCATATTATTTGATGTTTTTTTATTCATTATTATTTTATTTTTTTGTTTTAAATTAAATTTTCTAATATGATTATATAATTTTTTCAACAAATAGCAACAGTTTTTTCTTATTTATTTGCTATAAAATTTTTGATATCTCTTTCGTTTGGTTCTTTTGTTATATATAAAATACTAGCAACTTTTAATTGATTATACATTTCTCCAAATTTTTGGTCCTCTACATTTATACAACCATTACTATCTCTACGATCTCTAGCATTGTTTGATTTAATTTTTCTATCTCTAGATGGATCTCTTTCATAGGTTCAGTGTATTCCCATTGTATATTGATTGGACATCGTATATTGTCATTCCATTGGTATAAGTACTATATAATGAGTCCCATATTTTGTAAAAAAACTTTGTCCAGAAGAAGTTTTGTCAAAAGCTCTTCAAACTTCATACAAACCACCAGGAGTTGTTCTAGAACCAGCCATTGGATTATTTTTATGATCTCCTACTTCGCTACCTATCAAAGTGTTTTGTCTGGACAATAGACGATGGTTGCTAGAAAATAAGTATATATTAAAGTCTGTTTTTGAGAGAATACTATATTGTTTTCATTTGTTATTCAATTCCTTGTTTACAAATTTCATATAAGTAGCTTTTACATCTTGTGGAATTCCAGGATTTGCCATAATTTCATTTTGTTCCATATATCTACGGCTCTCTCAGTGTTTTTTAATTTTATTTATTTCTGTCCTTCATAATTTATTTCAAGCCCTATATTCTGGATATCTACTATCACAATCCAATTCCATTCACATAACTCTTTGTGCCAATACTATATCATTATTTAGTAAATGATACATAAAAACTTTTTTTAGCTCATTATCTTTAAATCAATTTACAATATTAATAATTTCTTGATAAGTAACTCAATTCAATTTACTGTTATCTAAGTTTTTTTCCAACAACTCTTTGTTCCATGACATATTTTCAACTATTTTTAAGTTATCGTTTTCTACAATACTTTTTGCCCAAGTCAAAAATATTATTTGTTTTACAGCTTCTGCTCATTTAACACCACTTTCTTTAACAATATCAATAGCATCAAAACCATATTCAAAATTTCAATTTATATCTCTCAAAATAGCAGATGTTCTATTTACATCAGTATCATCTCATTTATTAAAATTTATTCCAACTCATTCAAGTTCTTTTACAAATTTTTTTACAGTCCTATTTTCATCAATAAGTTGTTGTAAATTTTCTTTTTGTGTTTGTATTGGCAAGTTTTGTGCTAAATTTTTTTGAAAATTATAGTCTACAAACATATCCATACTTTCTTCTGGACTAGGACTCTCAATATCTACAATATCTTCTATTTCTTCTGTTTTTTCAATTAGCTTTTCATTTATTTCTTCATCTAAATTTATATCTTTATCTTCCTTATTTAAATCACCATTTCTTATTTGTTCTTTAATTTCTTCTTTTACTGTTTCATCGGCATGTTCATATATTTCTTCAAGTTTTTTTTGATAATCATATTTTTCCATTTCTTCTTCGTTATCTAACAAATCACTCATTTCTTTGTTTGTAATTACTTTCTCTTTTTTTTCTCACTTATCTAAATTTATAATAACATCATCATCTAAATTAATATTTCAGTCTGATTTTTTTTCATCTTTTTCAACAATAGTAGCTGATTTTTCTTTTACTAAATCTTTCTCTTTTGGACTTATTTGTTTTTTAGAATCAGGTTTTATTTTTTCAATATCTTTTATTTCTTCATCTAAATTAATTATTCAGGCATCTTCTTGTGTTGTCTGTTTTTGTGTATCTGTTTTTACTTTTTTATCTTCAATAATAAATTTTTTTCAGCTTTCATTTTCTACTTTTCATTTTTCACTTTTTGTTTTTCACTCCTCTTTTATATAATTCAAAGTTGGTTTTGCTTTTTCAAGAATTTTTTCAATAATACTCAAAACTCATATTGCAGAAGGATTAAAAGAAATTTCTCCTTTGTTTTGTGCTTCAATAAAACCAATAGCATTGATAGTATTTATATCAATGCTATTTATTTTAATATTTCTTGTATAAGTGTTTAATCCTTCAATTTCACCACTATTTGCAATTTCCCCAATAGCCGTATTCAATATTTCTACAGGATCTTTTATGTTTTTATATCAATACTTATTTTGCAAAATAGTTCCTATTTTATCAATATTATTTCTCAGCATATTTTTATTATTTTTGTAAGAATTTAGAAATATTTCTTTTTGAGTTCTCTCTAAATATTCTTTTGTGCTTTCTTTAGCTCCCCATTTATCCAATTGTTGTTGAATATTTTTATCTCTTTCTAATAATATTTTTTGGTAATCAGAAACACTTATTTTTATTATGTGTTGAGAATAATTGTTTTTGTGGTTTGTGGTTTGGCTAAAAGATTTTTGTGGTAAAGCAAAAACTGTAGCTAGTGAAATAGCAATAGATAAATTAAATGCTTTCAATATCTTTCAAGCTTTTGTAATATTTTTTGGACTCTTTCCTAATTTTTTCATTTTTATAATTATAATATAATAAAATATATCTTATTATACTCTAAATTTATTTTTTTGCAAAAAATAAAGAACTTTTTTTCAAAAAAAGTGCGATTTAGATAAAACCGCACTTTAAATATCGTGTCACTACCACTCAGAAGAGAGTGGATAGTCTGTTTGAGCTTGAATTTTTTTTGGAGAATCAAACTCATCATCCCCTTGCTTCAATCCCTCTTGGGAAAGAAGTGTGGAGATAGCTGATTGACTCCCCCCATCTCTCATAGGATCATCCAAGCTCACAAAAGCCTGGATTTGACCATCTTTTTCAAAAATGGTCATGAATTGATCCACATATTCTGGAGCTTTAGTCCCAGTGCTGTCTACAACCATCTTCCGGCTTTTTTTTATGTCGGTGATCTTGTAGATAGCTATGACAGAATCTGCTTCGATTTTTATTGTTTCTCCATATGGGTTTGCTACCCCGTATTGAGAGAACAACTTTCTACTTGTAACATCAAGACTGTCGTATTTAATCTCAATAAATGTTACTTGACTAAAACCACTTGCAGCCATTGCTGCAAAAATAAAAAAAAATAACTTTTTCATAATACTAAAATTTTGTTGTTAATAATTTTGTTTACATTAAAAACTATAACAAAACAGAAACAAAAGTCAAGTGCTTTTTGAAAAAACATTCGTTTTTATCAAAATGTGTTTTCTAAAGTAGCTTCTTTTTATTTTTTAATTAATTTTCAAAACAAATTCTTTTGGTTTTTTAATGGAGCGGGCGATCCCGATTCGTCGGGACAACAACCGCTTAGAAGTCCTAATTTATGTTTTAAAATAAAAAAAAACTAAGATTTCTCTTGGTTTTTTAATGGAGCCCCGGTAGATATTTACTTTAAACTTTTTGATACACTATATAAAGAATTAAAATTAAAAGAAGATATTCTTTATGCTTTTGTAACTTCATTAAAAAATGAAGCTATTTTTCAGCCTAAATTAAAAGTTCTTTTACCTTTTGATAATCTTTCGCCCAATGATATTTAAACACTATAATAATAAATAGCTCAAAAATGTTTTTTTATAAATTCAGTAGCTTCAAAAAATAATGACTAATAAGCTCAAAACTGTTTTACAATCTAAATATTATAAAATGCAAAACAAATCATTATTAGAAAGGACTTTGGCTAAAATGGAGAAAAGCCAACAAAAGAAGAAGGAAATATTTGAATATATGCAGAAAAATAAGCCATATTTATTATGATCTATATTTAAAAGCAATAGGATAAAAAATTGTTGTAATGTTTTAATGTTTCATGATTATCTAAATTGAGAACAAAAATTATATAAATCAAATTTTTGTAAGTATGATAAATTTTGTTTAGCATGTTCTACAAGGAGAAGTATTAGGATGATTCAGAGGTTCGAACAATGAATAAAAGAAAATTGATTAGATAAAAAGAATTGGTATCATATAACCTTAACTATCAGACATCGTAAAGAGCAGAAATTGAAAACAGTATTAGAGAAACTTTGTAGAGCTAAAGAGAAATTAGCTAAAAGTTATAGAAATTCTAAAAGAAAGATTCAGAAAAAGAAAAGTTTTATGTATAACTTTGATTGAATCGTTTCTTCAATAGAGATTACATATAATGAAAGAAATTGATGGCATCCACATATTCATATTTTAGCATGCACAGATAAAGAATTACCAATAGAAAAACTACAATATTCATGGTGAAATAAAGAATTACAAGCTGAACGATTGAAAATTACAAAAGATAGTAATCAAATATCTATGAGAAAAGTTGCGGTAGATTGAGATAATTTTGATAGAAAATGAATATGAGAAGTATTTAAGTATGCTGTTAAATTTTCTACTTTAGATGTTCCGCACTTAGTAGATCTAATAGAGTTACAACATCAGAAAAAATATCATTTCTTTAGTACTTATTGAATCTTTAGATGATGGAAATTGGATAAAAAAATGGATAATGAAAATAATGATTATATAGAGAAAACAATGGTATATTTTAATGATGAATATAACGAAGTACCAAATAAAGAATCAAATTCATATTATAAAAAATGAACAAGTCTAAATGAAGTAGTTATGGGCATAAATTAAAAAAAACCAATGGTTTTTACAATTTTGAATGTCGGAAAACCAATGGTTATTTTAAGTAATTCCAATTTATAATTACTAAAAAGTTATGCATAGTTTTCTGACGAAATTTAATAAATATTGAGCTAAATAATATTTAAATAAAAATGTTTTTCACTTTTTTAAAAAAAGTCTGGACTTTACCAGTAGATTCATCAGTATAATTACATTTATATAGTTAATCTGCTGAAACATGAAAGATTTAAAATCATTAAAAATTAAAGATTATTTTTGAAAAAATGTTGATGTTGTTATGGAAATAACAACTTATACAGCTAATGATCAATTAGCTATTTTACTTTATAATAAAAAGACAGGAGAATATTACTCTGATTTGTCTGTTTTTGTAGAGCCATTTAAAAATAAAAATTATATGGCTGTTGATACTAATAATTTACCAGAAGCTGAAAACTTTATCCAAAAATATGAATTATGACATTTAGTAGATTATGTTTATTCATGATTTTGTTCTTATCCTGTATATGAAATGGATGTTGATAAGTTGAATAAATACAAATAATTTAAATTAGTATATAAACACAAGTACTATATTTTATTGATTTCAATTCCTTTTCTGTTTATGGAATTGTTTTTCATTTTTCCTTGCAATTTTTGGATAGATTAATACTTTTGAAATTGCCAAATTACAATCTATTGAGATTAAAAAACCAGAAATTGATTGGTTATTGTCAGAATAAAGCGATTGGTATATTACCATCCTATATTGGCGATAACCTCAAATTTTTGGATTGTAGTTTGGCGACTCGGTATATATCAGTCGCTTTTTTTATTGTAAAAAAATGATTGATAGATGAGTCGCCTTTACTATCTAATCATTTTTTTTATTATGCAACTTTCTCAATCTGAGATTCGTGATATCACAAGATATCTAGAAGAATGAAAACCACTTCCAGACAAGTACAGATTTTATCTTTTTGAAGATAAAAAAGAGGTAGAGCTTGTTTGGAATTGAAAGACAAACGAAGTATGTAATACTGTTCTACCATTTCAAGTAATTGAACAAGTAGATGAACCAAGGAAAGAATGATGACACAAGATGATGCAATCTTTATTTGATTTTGATGATAGAGGTAGACAGATTAAGTGATGGACAAATAAACTTATCCGATGAGATAATAAGCTAATTCTTTCTTCTCTAAAGAATTGACCTTTGAGAGATGAAATAGAAAAACAATGATGAATAAAATTGATTTACATTGATCCTCCTTTTGATGTATGAGCTGATTTTTCTATGTCTATTGAAGTTTGAAATGAAGATTTTACAAAAAGTCCAACAGTATTGGAAGAAATTGCATATCGCGATACATGGGGTAAATGAGCTGATAGTTTTATAGCTATGATATATGAAAGATTAAAATTGATGCATGATTTATTAAGTGCAGATGGAAGTATTTATGTTAATTGTGATAATAGATTAAATTCTTATATGAGAATTATTCTCGATGAAATTTTTTGAAAAGACAATTATAGAAGTGAAATTATTTGGAATAAGTGAAGAGAGTGAAGCTGAGATAAAAATTTACCAACTGAATACCAAAATATTTTATTGTATAAAAAATCTGAAAGATGTATATGGAATTCTCCAAGGTGACCTTATTCCCCTTGAACATTAAAATATATTCAGTGTGACGATAAATGATGGTTTTATTCAAGATGAGAATGAAAAGATAAGAGATGAGCATTAAAAACTTATGTATCAAACGAAATTAATTTAGATAAAGAATCCGTTATTAAAAAATTAACTGATCCATCTTGTGAGACATGAGCATTAGTTTGAGATTTACGAAATATTAGTAATACATGAGGTAAAGAATCTGTTGATTATCCAACTCAAAAGCCGGAAGCATTATTATCAAGAATTATAAAGGCATCTTCAAATGAATGAGATTTAGTTGCTGATTTCTTTGCTTGAAGTGGTACTACTCTTGCGGTAGCTGAAAAGCTATGAAGAAAATGGATTTGAGCTGATTTATGAAAATTTTCCATCCATACTACAAGAAAAAGAATGATATGAGTTCAAAGAGAATTAAAAAAATCATGACACAATTATAGAGCTTTTGAGATCCTTAATCTTTGAAAATATGAAAGAAATTTCTATCTTACTCAACCAAATATTACATGAGAATCTTTACCTGAAGATATAGAAAATGCTGATATAGAAACTAAAATTAAACATACAAAACAAAAAATAATGGATAAGAAACAAGATGATTTTGTTAACCTTATTATTCAAGCATATAAATGAGAAAAAGTAAGTTCTTTCAATACTTTACAAGGTAAAAAAGCAGGTAGAGTTTTTGCTATATGACCTATTGATTTTGCCGTTGGTAGAGATTTTATTGATAAAGTATTGTCTGAATGTAGAGAAAAAGGACTAAACAAAGTAGATATTCTATGATTTGAATTTGAAATGAGTATTTGACCACATATCATTGAAGATGCAAAAAAAGAGTGAATTGATTTAGCTATCAAATATATTCCAAGAGATGTATTTGATAAGAAAGCTGTAGAAAGGTGACAAGTTAAATTCTTTGATATTGCATATATAGAAGTAAAACCTGAAATAAAGAAAAATACAATTAGTTTAGAATTAAAAGATTTCTCAGTAAATTATAGTCAAGAAGATATAGATACTGTAATTGATAGTATGAATAATAATTCAACAAAAGTTGTTATGGATAAATGAAATATTTATAAAATTATAAAAGATAAAGATTGAATTACAAAGCAAGTTTTACTCACTGAAAATTGGACAGATTGGATAGATTATTGGTCTGTAGATTTTGATTTTGAGAGTAAACAAGAGATTATCAGATATAAAAATGAAAAATGAGAGGAAGTAGAAGAATGGACATGAAATTATGTCTTTGAAAATGAATGGCAATCGTTTAGGACAAAGAAAGATAAAAAACTTGAGTTAAAAACTCCATTTCAGGAAGTTCGTCCATGAAAAAGAAAAGTAGCTGTAAAAGTAATAGATATTTTCTGAAATGATAACATGAAAATAATTGATGTAACTATTTAAATTTTTCAATAACTTATAATGTGATTGAGCAAAGATTTTCCAAGATCTCCATATACAATATTGGAGCCGGATATTAGATGGTTTCCATGAGATGCTGATTTATTTAAATCATGACATTTCAAATTATTGCCTCCATTGGTTCAAAAAATTAGAATGGAAGTTTTTGAATGGAGAAAAAATGGATATAAATGAGCCACAAAGACTTCAAAAGCATTATTAAATTGGTGGTTCAAAACCGAACATATTATGACTGATAGTAAATGAGTTCAGTTTCAATTCCAATATTATTTTGCTCAAAGAGAAGCTGTAGAAACTGTAATTTGGTTATATGAAGTTGCAAAAGCAAAAGATAAATATGATTTAATGAAATTTAGTTGAAATGATGCAATATCTCCATGAATGTTTGTAGAAGATTGGACAAGATATGTGGTAAAAATGGCTACATGAAGTGGAAAAACCAAAGTAATCACATTATTGTTAGCACGAAGTTATTTCAATAGAAAATATGAAGAAGACTCTACATTATCAAAAAATTTCCTAGTTATTGCACCAAATATTATCGTATTAGATAGACTTAGAACAGATTTTGATGGATTAAAAATATTCTTTGAAGATCCAATTTTGCCAGATAATTGATATGAATGAGAAGATTGGAGAAATGATTTTCAAATTTCACTTCATATACAAGATGAAGTTGGAACAATATCTGAGACATGAAATATCTTTTTAACGAATATTCATAGAGTATTTGATAGTTGAAATTGAATTACTTCGGCAGAAGATGAAAATTCAATGGATTATTTCTTATGAACAAAACCTGTTTGAAAAACAAATGAAAGCAAGATAGATTTGTGAGATATTGTTAGATGAATTGATGAGTTAATGATTATAAATGATGAAGCTCACCATATCCATGATGAAAGTTTAGCTTGGTTTAAATCTATCCAAGATATCACATACAAATTAAGACAAAAATGAAAAGATTTATCATTACAATTGGATGTAACGGCCACTCCAAAGCATGAATGATGATGAATTTTTGTTCAAACAATTTGTGATTATCCATTAGTTGAAGCTATTGCTCAAGGAGTAGTAAAAACTCCTGTTTTACCTGATCAGGCAAGTAGAGCAAAATTACAAGAATACAAAAGTGCTAAATATTCTGAAATGTACAAGGATTATTTAGATTTATGATATGAAGAACGAAGAAAAGCTTCTGAAGAAATGAAAAAAGTTTGAAAAAAAGCTGTTTTATTCGTTATGACAGATGATACAAAAAACTGTGATGATGTAGCAGAATTTATGAGGAGACAATATCCAGAATTTGAAGGTAAAGATTCTGTACTTGTGATTCACACAAAGAATAATTGAGAAATTTCAGAAACTGCAAGCTGAAAAAGTAAGGAAGAATTAGAAAAATTAAGAAAATTATCAAATGAAATTGATAGTATGGATAGTCCTTATAAAGCCGTTGTTTCTGTATTAATGCTAAGAGAAGGACGGGATGTAAAAAATGTAACTACAATTGTCTGATTAAGATCTTATGTAGCAAAAAGTAATATTTTACCAGAACAAACTCTTGGTAGATGACTAAGAAGAATGTTTAGATGACAATCAGATGTAAAAGAAGAATTAAGTGTAGTTGGAACTAATGCTTTTATGGATTTTGTAGAAAGTATTAAAGAAGAATGAGTAGAATTAGAAAAAGTTTCAATGTGAAGAGACAGTTGAGCAAAGACTCCAATAGTAATTGAAGTAGATAAAGAAAACATGAAAAAAGATATCGAAACTTTGGATATTGAATTGCCTATTTTGACTCCAAGAATTTACAGAGAATATAAGAATTTGTCTGAATTACATATAAATGAATTTGAGTTTAAACCTGTAGTAGAAAAAGAATTTACAAAGCAAGAGCAAAAAGAAATTGTATTTAAAGATATTTCTACAGATGAACAAAGTCATACAACAGTTATGGAATGAAATATTATACCAAATGCAACTAATGTTGTATGATATTTTACAAGATCCATAATGAAAGAATTGAGATTGTTTAGTTGATATGATATTTTATATTGATTAGTAAAACATTTCACTCAATATTATTTATTCTGAAAAGAAGTTGATTTATCAAGTTTAAATATTTTGAGAAACTTATCAGAATTAGAAGTATCTAGAACAATTACAGAGACTTTCAAAAAGGAAATTAATAAATTAACTATATTAGATAGATGAGAGGCAGAGATAAAGAATTATATTAAAATCAGTAAAACTAGGCCATTTATGGTCAATAACCAAGCCATATTTGTTCCTAAAAAATCTGTGTTCAATAAAATTATTTGAGATAGTCATTTTGAATTACAATTTGCATCATTTTTGGATTGATGTGATGATATAGTTTCATTTGCTAAGAACTATCTTTGAGTAGAATTTAAGATTGATTATAAAAATGCCGATTGAAATATAGCAAATTATTATCCTGATTTCCTAGTTAAAAAAGATCAGAAAACAATCTATATAATTGAAACAAAAGGAAGGGAAGATTTAGATGATAGATTAAAGATAGAGAGATTAAAACAATATTGTGAAGATGCTAATTCAAGAGAGCAGAAGAAAATAACATATAAAATGCTGTATATCAAACAAGAAGATTATGAGAAATATACTCCAAGAAATTTTGAGGAATGTATAAAAGCATTTTCTGAATAAACAAGAAGAATAGAATAATTATATAAATAAAATACCTTTATTTTATTCTTTTTCTTGCAATATTTTTTTCGTTTTTTGAAAAAATGAGCTATTTATATTTTGAAAAATTAATTTCGTGATTATAATGCTATAGTACAAATATATTCTAATACCAAGGATGGGATGGTATGTACACTATTTATCACATCCTGGAAGAAAAATGACTATAGAAGAAGCAAAAAGAATATTATGAGATGATTGAAAAACAATGTCAGATAAAGAAATTCAATTGGTTATAGATTTAATACAATCTATTGTACAAATTGAAATTGAAGATTATTTATCTGAAAAAAAACTTGCTAATTAATTTGTAAAAAATGGGATAATGCTGGTACTATCTACAAAAATCACTTGCATTTGCTTCATAAAAACGATATAATGTAAAAAGCTCAAACTCAATAAAATATATAAATAATACTGTATATAATTAATATATTATTATAATAATAAGGGTTTTATATTTTCATTTATATATTTATGGCAACAAAGAGAAAACATAAAAAATTTGATTGGAGTAAACAATATGATTTTGATATTAATATATGATTAACAGAAAAACAACAATATATTGATTTTAAAGAGAATCCAACAGCCATAATATATACTCGTGTATCAGATAAAAAACAAGTAAGTGACTGAAATTGATTAGAAAGCCAAGAGAAAAAATGTAGAGACTGGGCAAATAGTAAATGAATTAAAATTATAAAAGTATTCCAAGATTGATGAATATCATGAGCCGTAATGGATAGAGCCTGATTGGAATCTGCAATACAATTTTTAAAAGAAAAGAATAAAGATAGGCCAACTGTTAATTATTTTATATGTTCAGAATTATCTAGGATATCAAGAAGTGAGGCAAGAGATGAAACTGATAAAATAATAAGAAGAATTGAAGATACAAAAGTTGAAATACGATTAGCTTCTACATGAACAAATATATCAAAAAAATGAATAGCAGATATTATGAATACAGATCTTCAGATAATGATGGCAAAAACAGAAAGATTACAAATAAGAGAAAGAAGTTTAGCTGGAAGTATTTCTAAATTATATGCATGAGAGTGGATATTTTCTCCACCAGTATGATATGAAAGGATATGTCATAGAGTTGATTGAAAAATGAAAAAAGAACTTATTAAACAAGAACCACAAGCATCTATAGTAAAAGAATGATTAGAGTTATTTGCAAATTGAGTTATTCAAAATCAAGCAAGATTGTTAGATTATTTTAATGAAAAACAATTAAAATCAAATCATCATTCAGCTAAACCATGAAAATTAACTTTGCCATTTGTGTCAAGATTATTTGAATATGAAAGGTTGTATTTTTATGCATGATATATTTTTTATCCGAATCCAGATTATTGAATAAATAGTCCTATAATAGCTATGCATGAACCACTAATAAATCTTTCTACAATGGCAAGGATTTTAGATAGGTTAAAAAATAAATGAAATACTAGAGTTTGAATAAGAAAAGATTCATCAAACAAATTTCCGTTAAGATGAATTATCTATTGTCCTTATTGCTGACATCCTATGACATGACGATCTTCTAAATGAAAAATGTGAGTATATTATGATTATTATTGATGTAATAGACAAGAATGTGAACATAAAGAAAATATACCAAAGGATAAAATGCATGAAGATTATGAAAATTTATTAATGAAATTTACAGCAAAACCATGAATGATAAAGCTTATAGATAAAATTTTATCAAATGTTATAAAAGAGAAAAATAAATTGTTATGAAAAGAAGTACAGCAAATGGAAAAACAAATTGAAAGAATAGATGTAGAAATTGCATGAATATCAAATAAAATTTGAAAAATTGAAAATCCAGAAATTATAAAATCTTTAGAAAAAGATTGGACAGATTTATTAGAACAAAAAGAATCAATACAAGCTAATTTGAAAGATAACACATTAACATGAAATGACTTCAATATATTATATGATAGAGTAAAGACAATGATTACAGACCCAGTAGCAATTCGAAAGGTATGAAGTTTACAATTAAAAATATTAGAGGCATGAGTTTTATTTGGGGGTAAAATTTATTATAAAAAAAATGAAGGATTTCAAACCCCTCAAATTTCAGTTCTGCACTCTATTCTCAGTGGTGTTAGTACACCTTTAGTATCTAGTGGAGCGGGCGACGAGACTCGAACTCGCAACAACCTGCTTGGAAGGCAGGAACTCTAGCCAATTGAGTTACACCCGCATCAACTATTAAGTTTTTTTTGGTGGGCCTGGCTGGACTTGAACCAGCGACCGATCGGTTATGAGCCGATTGCTCTAACCAACTGAGCTACAGACCCAAACAAAACTACAGCATATGATATATAATAAATTTCAATTAAATTTCAAGACATTTTTACTAAAGAAATTATTTGACTTTTTGTTGTAAATAAATATACATTTTGACATAAACAAAAAACAAAAATTATGAGAAAAAAAATTTCAAAATGGTTTGTAGCAGGAATTTTTGCAATTTTGCCTGTCATGATTTTTTTTTGGCTCATTAAGTGGTTGATTACAGTTTTTTTTAATTTTGTGGATGGAATAATAAATTTACTGGCAATAAATTTACCATCTCATTATAGTCCAATAGTTCTAGAAATTATTGGTTCATTGATATTAATCTTACTTGTTCTCGTAGTAGGTTATCTAATAAACCATTACTACATAGGGAAGAAGATAAAATATCTTTTGAATCCAATAATTAAAAGGACTCCTCTTTTGTCCAGCTTATTTAAAATAACTAAGCAAGTAAAAGATGGACTGGACAAAAAAAGTTCTTTCAAGAAAGTGGTTCTTGTTAAATTTCCCACAGAAGAGTCTTTTTCTTTGGGTTTTATAACAGGAGATGATCTGGAACTTTTTAATGAAACTGTTGGTGTAGAGTTGGTCAGTGTATTTATTCCGACTACACCAAACCCTACAAATGGTTTCTTAGTTTTAATGAAAAAATCTTCCATAATAGAGACAGGTTGTCCTGTCCCATTGGCAGTATCTTTCGTTATGTCCATGGGAACAGTCGGAGCCACAAAAAAAATTGCAGAATCCTATCTCTAAATTTTGGAGTAGGATTTTTTTTATAAACAAAAAATACTCAATCTAGTTGAGTGTTTTCTATTTAGCTTATTTTGTAACAAAGATTAAGATGGTGGGTGATATAGGACTTGAACCTATGACCCCCTGCTTGTAAGGCAGATGCTCTAGCCAACTGAGCTAATCACCCATCTTTGATATTTAAATAATGGCGGTCCCACGGGGAATCGAACCCCGATTGCAGGATTGAAAGTCCCGTGTCCTAACCGTTAGACGATGAGACCAAATTAAATTATACAAATGGCGGGATGGAAGGGACTCGAACCCTCGACCTCCTGCGTGACAGGCAGGCGTTCTAGCCAGCTGAACTACCACCCCAAATGTGATGTAAGTAAAGATAATTGATTTTTTAATGGAGCCGGTGACCAGACTTGAACTGGTAACCTACCGCTTACAAGGCGGTTGCTCTACCATTGAGCCACACCGGCAAAATAATCTAGAAAGATTATTTATTTTGTGTTACACTAAATAATTTAGCCATATTTGATTTTTTTCTTGAACCATTTTTCTTTTTGATTACTCAAACTTTTACACATTTATCTACATACTTATAGATTTTGTTTAATTCTTCAGGAGAAACTTTCTCACCTTTTTCTAGAGATTTTTTAAATTTTTTCATAGCCATTTTCAATCTAAGTTTGAATTCAGAGTTTCTTTGGTGTAATTTTATAGATCTATTAGCTGCTTTTTTTGCTGATTTTGTGATAGGCATCCAAATTTATAACAAATATCTAAAAGTGTTTAGTCTTTAAACTCTCCGGGGGAGGGGCTCGAACCCACGACCCAGTGGTTAACAGCCACTTGCTCTACCGACTGAGCTACCCCGGAATGTGTTTGAGTGAAAGAACCATAATGATTCTTTATCAATTTTCAATAGATTTTAAACTTTCATTTACCGAGGACAGGACTTGAACCTGCACACCTTTCGGAACCTGGTTCTAAGCCAGGCGTGTCTACCATTCCACCACCTCGGCACCATAATCTTATATTTTAAGATTTGTGCATTAAAATTTTATGCTTAGTCTTGGGACGCTAGGGCTCGAACCTAGATAAACGGAGTCAGAGTCCGTTGTCCTACCATTAGACGACATCCCAGCTTAAGTTATATCAAACTGAAAGTCGAGACAATAATAAAGTGCTTTACAATAATTTAGTTTGGTTGCGGGGGATGGAGTTGAACCACCTATCTTCGGGTTATGAGCCCGACGAGATACCGTTTCTCTACCCCGCAATATTGTATTTAAATCATACGATCGTATTGTTTTTTGTCTTGGGGAACTAGGATTCGAACCTAGACTGACGGAGTCAAAGTCCGCTGTCCTACCATTAGACGATTCCCCAACGATAAAGTAGAAACAGAGAATGTTTCTTTGCAAAAGAAAAAGGACCATAACAAAATGGACAGAAATCTTATATTAATTTAGATGTATATTTCAAGTCAAAATTTTCTTTTTATTTTCCCTTGAAAAAAATAAGTAAAAAACTAATCTGAACTTACTTGAAATTTTAGTGATATAATTTTTTTATTATGTGAACAATTCAAAAAACTTTGGTTGTTTTAAAACCAGACAGCATTAGTCGCACTCTTGTCTGACAAATTATTGGTCGCTTTGAGAGAGCAGGATTGCAAATTGTGGCTTCAAAAATGGTAGCTCCTAGTGTAGATTTTTTTAAGTGACACTATGAAAATATTGGTAAATTGGGTACAAGAAAATGAGAAGAAGTTTTAAATAGAGTTGTAGAAGATATGAGAAAAACTCCAGTACTTGCTATGGTTCTTGAATGAGTAGAAGCGGTAGAGTATGTTAGAAAAATAGTTGGATCAACAGAACCAAAATCAGCAGTTCCTGGCACTATTAGATGAGATTTTGCACATATGTCTTATGCATATGCTGACAACAATCCTGGGACTTCAATATTTAATTTAATACATGCTTCAGCCAATCTACAAGAAGCTGAATTGGAAATCAAACATTGGTTTAATGAAAATGAAATATTTAAATATAAATCACTACATAGTGAATTTACTAGATAATATAAAAAAGTTTTAATTTATGAAATTTTAAAATGAAAAAAGGAATACATTCTCAATATTACAAAGATGTAGCTGTTCAATGTATATGTGGAGCAGAATTTACTGTAAACTCTACAGTAGCTGGTCCTATAAAAGTTGAAACCTGTTATCAATGTCATCCAGTGTTCAATAAAGATAGAGTTGTAAAAAAAGTAGCAAAAGGAAGAATGGAAAAATTCTTAGAAAAGCAAAAGAAAATGGATGCTATGAAAAAATAAACTTATTTTTGTTATACAGCACAATAGTACTTTATATTGGGTACTAAATGATTTATGATAAGAAAATCTGTTATTCAAAGAAATATAAATACTTCTGAAATTCATCATGTAATTGGTCATCATGGAAGTGTTTTTTTGAAATTATTTTTCAAATATTTTTTGATATTACTTTCTTTAATATTAGTTTTTTTGTTATTAGATAGGTATATCTCACGAGAATATCTTTCTTGGATTTTTGCTGCTTTGTGATTTATTGCTTTTGTGAAATTTTGTATAGATTTTTTAAACATATACTTAGATGCTTTAGTAATGACTCAATCTGGAGTTATTTTATATTTACGAGAATGACTTTTGGAATATAAAACTGAACTTTTTGATCGAGAAAAAATAGAAACAATTTCACATACCCAAAAATGATTGCGAGATAAATTGTTTTTGAGATGAAATATTACTATAAAATTAAATTATTGAATAGATTTTCCTTTTGAAAATATCTCCAATCCAAAAAAACAAGCTGACAAACTATTACAACTTAAGGCACATTTTTCTTACAGCAAAGATGACGATTCTTTATCTGCAGGTGATGAAAAAAAATTTGATATATTGGTTGAAGCTTTGTGAGAGGTTGTAAAAGATTATATAGATAAATGAAGTGGCGCTTCTGAAGAAGATTGGGAAGAGTTCTAGCTCTATCAATTTAAAAAATTGAATATCATTTCACCTATTTAGTAAATGTTACAATATCTTGTTGTTTTACAGAATTTTGTAAAACTAAAAACTATCAAATTTGTAAATTTAAAATTTGTTTTATGATAAAACAATGTGAAAATAAATTTTTAAAAACAAAATTATAAATTTTGGTGAAAATTAAAAATTATCTAAAATATATACAAAATTAACTCGTCTAAAAAATTACTTTTTGCAATTGAATCTAAAATCATTACATTTACAATGAAATTTGAAAAACATAGAAATTTAGTCACTTAAAAAAGAGCTCAGACAGCTTGTATTAATTTGTTCAATGCTGTGCTTGTTCTGAATAATGTCTGATCTTTTTTCTAAGTTTCTAGTTTCTATAATCAAATTTTATATTTATTATTTTAATACTAGAAATTATGACAGTTACAAAAAAACAATTTCAAACAGTAGAATTTACTACTGAACTTGCTGCTAGAAAAATTTCCTTTGAAACTTGAAAACTAGCTATGCAGGCTGACAGTTCTATTAGACTACAGTATGGAGACAATGTGTTGCTATTTACTACTTGTATGGATAAAAATCCAAGAGAAGGTACTGATTTTTTACCACTAATGATTGATTACAGAGAAAGTTATTCTGCAGCAGGTAGAATAGCATGAGCTTTATATAGGAGAAGAGAGTGAAAAGCATCAGAGGCAGCTACTCTTTATGCTAGAATGTCTGATAGAGCATTGAGGCCAATGTTTCCAAAAGGTATGATAAATAGTATTGTTCTTTCAGTTACACCTTTGGCTTTAGATCATACAATGGATATGGATGTTTCCAATATTATTTGATCCTCAGTATCTATTATGGCAGCATGAATACCATTTGACGGTCCTGTATGAGCAGTGCAAATTTGATACAAAGATGGGCAGTTTTTAGTAAATCCTACTAGAGAAGAGCTTGATGCAGGAATATTAAACTTATTGTTAGCTGGTAAAAAATGATCAATTAATATGATAGAGTGTGGAGCCAATGAAGTATCAGAAGATGTATTGAAACAGGCATTTGTTTTATGACAACAAGAAATAGATAAATCTTGTGATATTCAACTAGAGTTCTTAAACAAACTAAATATCCAAAAGCGAGAAGTTGTGTTCAACAAACCTTGAGAAGAAGTAAAATCTTTTATTTCAGATTTTATGACTCAAGATAAATTAGATTCTTTGACATGAAATACAAAAGTTCCATTCAATCTATTGTTTTCTCAATATGAAAAAGAAGTTTTGGATTTAGCTAAAGAAAAAATAGAAGATCCAGACAATCAAGAATTTACAGAAAGTAAGGTGAAAATGTGATTTTTTGAAGTAATAAAAGATTTTATTAGAAATCGTACTATAGATACATGAGTTAGGCTTGATAATAGAAATATGTATGATATTAGACCCTTATTTTGTGAGGTAGATAATTTACCAAAAGTTCATGGAGCAGGTCTTTTTTGGAGGTGAGATACACAAGTTTTGACGACGACTACTTTGTGATGACCAAAAGATTATCTTGTTTATGATGATATGGAAAACGACAATGTTCAACAAAGATATTTTCATCATTACAATTTTCCTCCTTTTTCTGTATGAGAGGCTAATACAATTAGATTTGTATGAAGAAGAGAAATTGGACACGGAAAGTTAGCAGAAAAAGCATTGATGCCTATGATACCTTCCAAAGAAGAATTCCCTTATAGTATTAGAACAGTTTCTGAATGTATGTCCTCTGGTTGATCAACTTCAATGGCTTCTGTTTGTGGTTCAACTTTATCTTTGATGGATGCAGGAGTTCCTTTAAAAAAACCAGTAGCAGGAATCGCTATGTGATTGATGACAAAAAATACTGATGGAGATGATATTTCAAAATATGTTATTTTAAATGATTTACAATGAACAGAAGATTTTACTGGAGATATGGATTTTAAAGTAGCAGGTACTAGAGAAGGAGTTACAGCAATTCAATTGGATACAAAACTTAAATGACTTACTATGGAAATAGTTCATGAAACTGTTTCTAGAGCTATTCAGTGATACAATGAAATTATGGACATTATGATGGAAACTATTCCAAGTAGTAGAACACAAGTGAAAGAATCTGCTCCAAAAATTAGAGTATTCAAAATAAATCCAGAAAAGGTAAAGGAAGTAATTGGAAAATGAGGTGATGTCATAAATCAAATTATTGAAGATTGTGATGGAATTAAAATAGATTTTGAGGATGATGGTACTTGTTTTTTGACTCATCCAGATCAAGCTATGATAGAAAAAGCTGAAAAAATTATATTAGAAATAGCTACAGATTTAGAGGTTTGACAATCTTTTGAAGCTAAAATATCTAGAATAGAAGACTATGGGTTGTTTTTAGATTTGCCAAAAGGGAAAAGATGACTTTGTCATATTTCTGATTTATGACAAAGATTTGATGGTTGACTAGAAAAACATTTCAAAATATGACAGTTGATGAATGTGACAATAAAAGAAATCGACAATATGTGAAGGATAAAGGTTAAAAGAAAATTAGCTTAATATTAACCAATAACTATTTACAAAAAAAGCTGAATACAAAAAAGGGAGGTCAAAATGCCTCCTTTTTTTTATTTCTATGTATTCGTCTATAAATAGGTTTCCTCAAATTTTTATGAAGAACCTTTCCCATTTTCATTGTTCTCACCATTCTATTCAATAGTGTGTTGTTTACACCAAGATACCTTTGTCCTAATATAGGATCATAGGTAAAAATCAAAATCTGTTCCATAATTTTTTTGTTTTAATTAGTATTATATTTTTTTATTTAAATAATTTATTAAAAAACGGAGCTATAGCAGCTTGTGTACTAATTTTAAAAGAATCTGCTCTAGTAATCATATCGTCTGATAGCTCTCCAAAGGTTCCATTATTGCTTCTAACTTCATCTTTATTTGTAAGCTTATTAATTACATCGCTTAAGTCGCCTTTATTTTTGTAGAGTTCGTATTGAATCTTTTCTGGAATTTCTATCATTGGAGAGAATCAATAATATCAAATTCAATCTTTGTTTTCTATGTATGTTGCTCAAAATAAAAAATATTTTTTTCAGATTTTACTAGTTCATCATTCCAATCATATATAAAAATCTGCATTTTCTACTTCTTTTTTCAAATTTTCCACTCTATTTTTTGCTCATAACATTACTTCTTCTATACTAAGTGGCATATCTGAAACATTTGATTCAGTTTTTTTAGCCTCATATCTAATATATTGTCATTGAAAGTAAGGACAGTTTTGAAGGGCTAATTCTACTGCATCTAGCTTTGGTTTTCTAAGTGATCAAATTGCAATTAGCATAATAAAATGATTTGTAAATTAAATAATTTCTAAATTTTGTGAAGCTGTAAGTAGTAATTGTTGATTTATTTGACCTAAAAACTTTTAACAAATCTCAAGTCTCCATTTGTAAAATATCTAATATCTTTGATTCCATATCTAATTGCAGCTAATCTACTTATTCATATTCCAAAAGCAAATCATGATCGTTGTTCTGGATCTACTCATCATTCTTTTAATACATTTGGATGAATCATTCCAGCACCCAAAAGTTCTATTCGATTAGATTTGGAAGTATCTCAAGTTTTTGGATCTATAATATCATATCTTGCGTCTATTTCAAAGCCTGGCTCCACAAAAGGAAAATGACAAGGTCTCATTCTAGTTTCTACCTTTCTTCAAATTATAGCTGAAAGTAAAGTTGTAATATAGTTTTTGAAATGAGCTATACTTATATCTTTATCTATATATATTCATTCAATATATTGAAACATAACATCATGAGTAGCATCCATATCATCAAATCTATAACATCTACCAGGAGAAACAAGTTTTAATGGTACTCAATATTTTTGAATGTCTTGTACCTGATGTGCAGAATTGTGAGTTCTAAATACAAAATTTTCTCAATCTGGACTTTGTTCTTCTAGATATATAGTATCATGTGTTTCTGTAGCGGGATGAGATAGGGGTATGTTTACAGAAGCAAAATTTTCATATTTTGTTACTATTTCGTGACCATAATCTATGGTAAATCACATATTTTGAGCTATTTTTTCTAGATCTCTTCTAGTTTTTGCAAGCAAACTAAAATGTCATCATTCATATTTTTTTGCATTTACAGAAATGTCTACAATATCTTTTGACAATTGTAGATTGATCTCTAAAATTGAAATTTCATTCTCTTTTTTAGAATACTCTTCATTAAGTTTAGTTTTGATTTCAGAGAGCTTTGCTCACAATATTTTTTTCTCCTCAATACTCGCATCTTTCATTTTGGAAAACTCTTCGTTTAACAATCATTTTTTAGATAAATATTTTTGAAAAAAATTTTCTAATTTTTCTTTTGTATCAACTAAACTTAATTCTTCTAAAACTTGATTTAAATCCATAATGAATAATTAAACAATAAAAAAACAATTAAAACATTTAAAATATGTTTATTGTTTTATATTCATTTTTCAATTGCTTTTAGATTTGACTTTTTGTGTTATATGTTTATAGTCTAAGTTAGAAACAAAAAAAGATAAAGATGAGACAAAAAAAGATTTTCATTCTAGTTGGCTGGTTACATATAGACAAAGAGATTGTCTTTGAAGTTTTTAACAGTGAGTTTGAAAACTGTAGATGTCGATTTATTTCCAACTATCATTATCTACAAAAAAAATTCAACTATTGGAACTTCACGAACGAGAAAATAGCTGCTATTTTTATTGGCCCTGTACCACATAAAACAGCAGCTGGAGATTGTAATTCTATGGCTTCTGAGCTTGTTATTGCAAATTCTCCAACCCCAGTCTTTGTTTGTAAAAATAAAGCTGGAGTTTTGAAGTTTACTAAGACATCTATAAAAAAATCAATATCAGATTATAAAAAACATATAAAAAAGTCTGATATTAATAGCCAATAAGAAAAAGTCCTTAATTATATTTCGGACTTTTTTTGTTTATTCAATATATTTTATTCCTTGTTTTTAATGTTTGTCAAACCAACTTGTAGTACAAAATGTTTTTTTTTTGCAATATTTCTCTTTTGCTATTATAATTGAATATAATTATATTTATTAATAATAAATTTATTATGGACAAACAAACTCATAATTTGCTAATCAATGTTGATAATCTTACTCGAGGCTTTGGAGATACACCAGAACTTTTGTTTGATAGATTCAACTTTTCTTTGTATAAATGAGATTTTACAGTATTAATGTGAAGATCTGGGAGATGAAAAACAACATTTTCTAAATTTTTAACATGAAAACTAAAAGCTCCAAGAAAATCAATTTATTATAAAATGTCAGATCTTGCTTCTTTTTCTGACAAAGAAATTCAAGCTTATAGAAGAGAACTTTGATTGATTTTTCAGAATTCCAAGCTCTTAAAATCTCTAAGTGTAAGAGATAATATTATCTATCCTTTGAAAATATATGGCATGGGAGATGCAACGATAGAAGCAAAATATGCTAGGGTTAGGAGAGAATTAGATTTGATAAATATTGAAGATAGAGAAATAGCAAGACTTAGCTGATGAGAAAGGCAGTTGGTAAATATGGCAAGAGCAATTATTCATGATCCAGAATTTATTATAGCAGATGAACCAACAGGGAATTTAGATCGGGAAAACACTCAAAAAATAGCTGATATTTTAATAAAATTTCACAAAGAGTGAAAAACAATACTTTTGTTTACACATGATATTCACCTGCTTAATTATATAAAAAGCTCAATCAATGTTAACTTATTTAAACTTTAATAAAAAAAAATAGATATGAACAAAAAAGATATATTAAAAGAGCAAATAATTGATGAAATATCAAAAATAGATATTGCATGATATTTAAAAGAGGAAATCGAAAAAACTTTATGATATTTTCATTATTATAAATTAAAAAATATTCATAAAAATATTGATTTTTTAAAAGATTACTTATTTTTTCTAGACCAAAAAAACTATAAACAAATGGACTTATTACAATGTGATTGTGATATGGAAATAGAGGTTGCTGGACATGATGTATATTATTATATTTCTCAAAAATGATTAGATTTTGTTTGAGAAAAAAAGATTAAACAAAAAATTTGGCAAAATGATTTTAGCTTAAACTCTATAATGTTGGGGGTTAAAGGCTTTTTACTTTTAACTATGGATGAATTTTGTAATGCTAGTCCTGTAAGACTATCTATTAGTAAAGTACTATGGGATAAAGAAATGGCAGTAAATAAAAGTTAATCTAAAACAAATTATTACAATAATAAAATGATTTATAGAAATCATTTTTTATAATTAATTATAATACTTTTTTCATATTTTTTTCTGTGTAAAACATAAGTTGATTGCTTAAGAAAATAAAAGCACTTTCTTATTATACTGAGATTTATACTTTTGGACAACAAAGCAATTTAACTATGTTTTTACATTTTAATATTCTTGTCCTTGAAATTAGTGATAGCATTTATAACATACAAGATATTTATGGAAGAAAAATATTTATAAACAAATCAACCTAATGGCTAAAAATCTAGTTATAGTAGAATCTCCTGCAAAATCAGAAACTATCAAAAAAATACTAGGAAATGATTTTGAAGTAAAAGCATCTTATGGACATGTGGTAGACCTGCCACAAAAAAGCTTGTGAGTAGATGTGCAAAACAATTTTAAACCAACATATGAAGTTAGCCCTGACAAAAAGAAAACCATATCTGAACTAAAAAAACATGCAAAACAGGCTGAAAAAGTATGGATTGCAACTGATGAAGATCGTGAATGAGAGGCCATTGGACGACATGTAGCAAATGAATTATGACTTGATATCAAAAATACAGATAGGATAGTTTTTCATGAAATTACAAAAAAAGCGATAGAACATGCTGTGGCAAATCCTAGGACAATAGATATGAATCTTGTAGATGCACAGCAAGCTAGAAGAGTTTTGGATCGTCTTGTTTGATTTGAATTATCTCCTGTGCTTTGGAAAAAAATTTCTAAAGGATTGTCGGCAGGTAGAGTACAGTCTGTGGCTGTTCGCTTGATTGTAGAAAGAGAAAGGGAAATAGAACAATTTAAATCAGATAATTTTTTTAGAACAGTTTGAACTTTTGTCTGAGATTCAAAACAAAATTTTAATGCTACATTAAATGCTGATTTCAAAAAAATAGAAGATGTGAAATCTTTTTTGGAATTGTGTAAAAGCTCTGAGTTTCAAGTTTTTAGTGTAGAAACTAAGCCTGGCAAAAAAACTCCATCGGCTCCATTTACAACTTCTACACTACAACAAGAAGCAAGTAGAAAATTATGATTTTCTGTTTCTCGTACTATGCAAGTAGCTCAAAAATTGTATGAAGCATGACATATTACCTATATGAGAACTGATTCTGTAAATTTATCGCAAGATGCTATTTCTGCAGCACAAATAGAAATTACAAAAAACTATTGAAAAGAATATTCAAATCCAACTGCATACAAATCTAAGTCAAAATGAGCTCAAGAAGCACATGAATGTATTAGACCAACACATATGGAAAATTCCATTGTATGAACAGATGTCTCACAAAAAAAGCTATACGAGTTGATTTGGAAAAGGACTATTGCTTCTCAAATGTCGCCAGCAAAAATAGAAAAAACAAAAGCAGTTTTGGATATTTCAAATAGCAAAAACAAATTTATTGCAGAATGAGAAGTGATCAAATTTGATGGTTTTTTAAAGGTTTACATAGAATCTTTGGACGATGAAAATGAAGAAAACAATTCTATGTTACCAAAATTAACAGAATGAGAAAAATTGAATATGTTGGAAATTATTAGTACTGAAAAGTTTAAAAAACATCCAGCAAGATATACAGAAGCTAGTTTAGTAAAAGAATTGGAAAAACAATGAATTGGTCGCCCCTCTACCTATGCACCAACTATTTCTACAATACAAAAAAGATGATATGTTGTTTTAGATAGTAGAGCTTGAGAAAAAAGAGATTATTCTGAACTGGTTTTGAAAAATAATGATATTTCAACTAATATCAAATCCCAAAATACTTGAGTAGAAAAAAACAAATTATTTCCTACTGATGTTGGGAGAACAGTTACTGATTTTTTGATAGAAAATTTTAAAAATATTATGGATTATAGTTTTACGGCATCTGTAGAAGAACAGTTTGATTTAATTGCATCTTGAGAAATTAAATGGGGCAAAATGCTGGAAGATTTTTATTGACCATTTCATAAAGACGTAATTAATGCTGAATGAACTGAAAGATTTAGTGGAGAAAGAATTTTGTGAACAGATCCAAAAACTTGAAAAACCGTTTTAGTGAGAATCGGTAGGTTTGGACCTCTTGTACAAATTTGAACAGCTGATGATGAAGATAAAAAATTTGCAAATATTCCTGTATGAAAAACTATTGAAACTATTGGCTTGGAGGAAGCTTTAGATTGTTTTAAACTTCCAAGAGAGATTGGAGAGTACGAATGAGAAATTATTGTGTCTGCAATATGAAGATTTGGTCCTTATGTGAAATACAAAGATTTATTTGTTTCTATTCCAAAAAGTTTGGAAACAGATCCAATGTCTATTAGTCTAGAACAGTCTATTGAACTCATAAAAGCAAAACAAGAAATAATTGCAAATAAATATATACATGAATTTGCTTATGAATGAAAGAAAATTGAAGTTTTGAACGGACCATATTGACCATATATCAAATATGATAAAAAAAATTATAGAATTCCAAAATGATGAAAAGATGCCACAGATTTGACTTTGGAAGATTGTCTGAAAATAATTAAAAAATAAAAAAAATTGGAAACAAGCAACAACAAAATGATAAAAAAACAAAATGATAATTGTAAACTGTGCCTTGTACACTGTGAGTTGTATATTGCCAAAAAACTTTACAAAATTTATGAATTTTTATGTTAAAACTACGATATGAATATTTCTCTGAATCTTACCCCAGATTTGGAGTATATAAGATTCAAGAATGAGAAAAAATTCAGCATCATATTTTGCATGAAAAATTTTCTAAAATAATTGATACTGCTTTTGAGGAAAAACAGATTCAACACACATTTTTATTGGATGAAAGTAGATTTTCTTTTTTTAGATTTGATATTTTTTTGGAAATAGAGGATAATTTTTCTATACAAAAATTACAAGAAATCACAAAAGAAAAAATGGAACAAATAGAATTACAACAAGGAATTCAATGAAAATTTCTTACAACATACATAGATAGTATTTTTGTAAATTGAGAAGAAAAAAAGTATTTGATATGAGAATCATGACAAGTTTTTTTTAGACTATATATTATTTATATTGATAGTAAAACATTGAATACTATCAACTCTTCTTTTGGTAAAGTCAGAGAAAATCCAAATATAAAAATCTTGCCACAATCTTTTCACACAACATTGTTTTTAAGAAATTCTTTGAAAAGAGATAATTTTTTACTTTTATATATTACAGAATCTAGTGCAAAGGTGATCAAAATTACAAATAGTTTTTATGAATCTGTAAATGTAATAAACTTATGATTGTGAGCATTAAAACAAATGTACAAAGACAATTGAGTTTATCAATATTGGTATAAAAATTATAATGAAATACAGCAAAATGTATTAGCAGAAAATTTAGTTGTGGAAACTCTTGAATTTTATTCTATGTTATTTTTTTCACGACTAGAAGAACAATGATGTGTTTGAAACGATATTTTTGTAATATCTCCAATAGTTAAAAATTGACATTTTATGGAGGTTTTTAATAGGAAATATAGAGAATATACAAATAGCTATATTGTACCTTTTCATTATTCAGATAATTTAGAAACTTTTAATAAAGAGCGAGAGCCAGATGATATGGATGCTTTGGTTTATCTAAATCGTGAAAAAGTAGATGTATTATTTTGTAAAAAAATAAATGAAAATGGACAACAAGATAATAATGAATGATAATTAATATTTGATACAAATTTAGTATTGCAATAGTTAAAAAATTTTATATATAATAGTTGATATTTTTTATATTTTTTGTGTTTTTGATGAAAAACAAAAAATGATTTACCTTAATAGAAATGTTGATAGTAATTGTAATTATTGGAATTTTAGCTGCTGCTATCATACCTAGACTAAATTCTGCTAGAGGTAGAGCCAACGATGTTGCTCGTAAAGCAGACTTAAACCAAATAGCTACCGCTTTGATTACATATCAATTGGACAATTGAAGATTTCCAGAATCTACAGGGACCACTATAGATACAATATCTGATGAACTTATAGAAGGAGGAATGACCTCTATCCCCAAAGATCCAGCCAATAACAAAACATTTTCTTGAATCTCAAATGTAGTATCAGAACAAGATTCTCCATATTATTTATATACATCTATCAAAAAAAACTGAGTAGCAGATTGATGATTTGTGCTTATGTCTAAAATGGAATCAGCATGACAAGCAAATTATGTGGTTTGTGAGGACAATCAAATAAGTTCAGCAAAAGAATATTCTGATATACACTTATGCCAAACAATTAGTATAGAAGCGGCAAATGACTGTTTGTCTGCTACAGAGACAGGCACAAGTTGTAAATGAAGCTTAGATCAACTTAGATATATCTATAAGTACTAAAATACCGTACAAAAAAACCTGCCAAAATGCAGGATTTTTTGTATATCAGAAATATTGTTAAAATAAAATTTATTCTACAAAAATTGCTTCTGGTTCTAAAGAAATATTGAATTTATTTTGAACAGCTATCTGTATTTCTTCTGCAAAATCCTTGATGTCTTGTCCTGTAGCCGTTCACTCATTTACTAAGATCAAAGCATGGTTTTTGTATGTTCCTACCTTTCAATTATTTTTTCATTTAAAGCCACAAAGATCAATCAGTTGTCATGCAGATAATTTTATTGCTCAATTTGAATCAAATCATTTTAGTTCTGGAAACCTTACATACAATGTCTCTCGCTGCTTTTTTGGAATTATTGGATTTTTGAAAAAACTACCTGCTGTTCAAATAAGTTCCCAGTCTGGCAATTTTTCTTTTCTAATTTGTGTGATTACTTCCACAAAATCAGAAATTTTCATTTTTGATAAATCTAGTCATAGTTGAGATATTTTTTCGTTTATTCCAGTATATTCACAATTGAATTTATAATTTGTTTTGAATTTTTTTAATCTAAAAACAACATGAGTGATGATAAATTTATCTTTTAATTCGTTTTTGAAAATACTATCACGATATCCAAAATTACAATCCTTATTTTTCAAGGTTTGAAATTCTTTTGTATCTAAATTGATACCATCTACTGTCTGAATAATATTCTTTGCTTCTACACCATAAGCTCAAACATTTTGTACGGCTGAAGCTCATATACTACTAGGAATGTATGCTAAATTTTCTAGTCATGCAAAATTATTGTCTGCACATCGTAAAACAAAATTATGCCAATTCTCTCCTGCTCATACTTTGATCAATATTTCATCATCATTTTCTGACAATATCTCTTTTCATAAAATATTTATTTTTATGACTAAACCATCAAAATTATTTACAAAAATTGTGTTTGCTCCTGAACCCAAAAAATATTTTTTATTTTGTAAGTAAATCGGATCGTTTAAAAGAGAAACAATTTCTGATTCATTTTGTATTTGAACAAAATGTTTTGCTATAGACTTTACTTTGAATGTATTATAATTGATTAAGTTTATGTTGTTTTGAATTTGCATTGAAAAAGTAATAGAATAAAAAACGATACTTTATTATATAATAAAAAAAAACTCCTATGCAATAGGAGAATTTTTGTTTTAAAAGAGTGAATATTTAAAAATTTCTAAAAATTCATTTTATAATACTTTTCTTTTCTTTTTCTTTTTTTTGCTTTTCTATTTTTTTATATTCTTCTGTAATAAGGAAAATAAATTTGTTTATCTTTTCTAATACTTGTGACCTTTTAGATTGATCCTCTATCAAATCTTCAAGTTCATCATACAATAATTCGTCATTTATTCTTGTTTGTAAAGATTTGTTTTCTAAAATAAATGTAAGTGTGTTAATTTCTTCTTTTTCTTCAGTTTTGAATGTTTCAGTTCTATCAATACTTGCAAAATTATCTCATACAAAAACCTTATACATAGTTTTTTTTCTATCATCATTTCATCATAAAACATCAAATCATTCTGACAAATCCTTGTCTACCAATTCATGAACCGATTTTGTTTCACGAACTAATTCATAAAACTTTTTTTGCAAATCTGTAGCATCTTTATCTATTTCTACTTGAGTTTCTCTTTCGTGAGCCTCTTGTATTTCAACATTTTCATCTTCAACATTTTCTTCTTCAATATCTTCTTCCTCTTCAATACCTTCTTCATCTGTAATATATTCAATCTCTTCTTCATTCGCAACATCTTCAATATTTTTTTCAATATCTTTCTCTTCAACACTACCTTCTTCAATATTTTTATATTCTTCAATATCATCACCCTCTTCTTCAATATTTTCTAACTCACCACTTTCAAGATCTTCTAACTCATCAACTTCTGGTGTTGTTTCTACTTCTAATGTATTATCATCTAAATCTAAAACATCTTCTTTTTCCTCTTCTATATTTTCAAATGGATCTACTATTTCATTTTCAAAATTTGGAATTTTATCTTCATTTAGATAGTCAATCTCATCTAAAGCATCAATTTCTGGAGAATTTTCAAAATCTGGTTCTAAATCACCACCTTCAGTTATTTCTGCTGTTGCTTCTGTTTTCAATGCATTATCATCTAAATCTAAAACATTTTCTTTTTCCTCTTCTATGTTTTCAAATGGATCTACCACCTCATTTTCAAAGTCTTCTTTTAAAGTTTCTTGTTCTTTATTCCAATTTTGATCTAAATCATAAATTTTATCATTGGAACTAGAAAAATCATTGGGATTTTTTTCAATCACCTGTTCTTCTTTTGGCTCTTCTGGAATAACTTCTTGATACTCATAATCTTCATTACTTGCTTCAGTATTTTCATCTTCTATGCTTCATTTTTGTTCATCAGTAGATAAAGTCTTGTTCTCCATTTCTAATAACTCATCTCACTCCTCTATATCCAAAACATCTTTTATTGGTTCTAAAACAGCGCTATTTTCAAAAATATCGTTGTCACCACCAAATATGTCAAAACTCTCATTATTTAGGTTTTGATTTGCTGTGTTAGGATTTTGATTTTGGTCTGTCATTTTTATTGGAATAATTTATATAAATATATAACAATACTATTATACACAGAAAAAAAAATAATGCAAATTTTAGCCCATAAAATTTTTTATGTCTGAATATGAAATAACTTATAGCAATAATAAACATGGATATGCTAGAATAAAAAATGGGAAACTCATAATAAGTATTCCTAAAATTTTGAAATACAATAAAAAATTTGAACAAAGTTTAATAGAAAATGGAAAAAAATTACTAGAGAAACATAAAAAGTATGATTATGTTAAAGTGAAAGACAAAGATAAAGTTTTACTTTTTGGTGAGTTTGTAAACAAAACAGAGTTAAAATGAAATTTAGACAAAAAACTAAAAGAAATTTTGTTGGATTATCTGTCCCCAATTGTTGATGAATATAGCAAAAAACTCTGATATGAGGTCAAAAGTGTTTCAATTAGAAAAGCCAGTAGCAAACGATGATCTTGTTCTCATGATCAAAAAATTATGTTCAGTCAAAACTTAGTACATTTACCTACAAAATATATCAAATATGTAGTGATACATGAGGTTTGCCATTTAAAACACAAAAATCATTCCAAAGAATTTTGGACAGAAGTAGAAAAGTTTTTACCAAACTACAGAGAAACAAGGAAGGAGATGAAAAAAATAATAATAGAATAATTTTTTACTAACTACTACGAACAGTGCTTGTATAGTAATGGAAATTAAAATCTAATGTCCTTTATTTTTCTGCTATAACCATAATTGTTTTCTAATATTTCATTTATTTTATCCAAAATTTCTTTTTTATGTCTAAATGCTTTTATCTTAATTTCTTGATTTTGAGTTTTAATATGTAAAGTACTAAACCTAATAAATCATTCTAAAGTTGGATCATCAAAAAAATCCTGAACTACTTTTAACCCAATAACTCATATCATTCTATCTCCCATAAACTTTTTAGCAAAAGATTTTCTGGCTACATCTTTGAAACTACCCATGTTTTTTTATTTATATAAATCTTATTTTTATAGTAAAAACTATAAACAAAATTTCAAGTAAAATAAATTTGAAATGTGATATGAAATTAATATAAGCTAATTGTTTTATATTAAATTTTTTCTAATGAAAAAAATAATAGCGTTGATTTTTGTTTTAGTAGCGTTTATGGGGTTTTCTAGTTGACAATGGCAAGATCCATGACAACAAATAAGTGCAACAATATGTAAAACATGTACAGACGAAGGTTTTTCTTATTCTGATGATCTAAAATGTGAAGTGCCAATATGAAATCTATTAACAAATAGTACGTGAATTGTTATTGATTGTGATAAGATTACCCCTTGTGTATCTTTGTGATGAGAATATTATGGTGGTTGACAGTGTTGTTTATGAAATGCTAAGTTAGTAATAAATAATGAATGTAGGTCTTGTTCGACACTTAGTATAGAAGAACTTAATGCAAATCCTTGAAGATGTTCTGATGATGTATCAGATTGTTCTGAAGATAAAAAATATACAGAAAACTGACAAGAAAAATGTTGTCCATGAATGCTTGTTCCTGATTCTCAAGACTCAAGTAAAAAGGCTTGTATAACCAATACTCAATGAAATTTAGGGATAAATATGAATTCTGACTGTTTGATAAACTGACAATGTAGTTACAATATTTACAAAACATTATGAATTAGACAATCTGACCAAAATCCAAGTGTTTCTACCTTTGTTCAAGATATTGTTTTGGGGATAACCATGTTTTTGGGAACTGCAATAACTATCATCTTAATAATTAGTGGAATACTTTATATATTAGCTGCTATTTTAGGAAAATCTAATTTAGCAGATATGGCAAAAAAATGAATTTTTAATTCTATACTATGACTTGTTTTAGTAAGCTGATCTTATGCAATAGTTAGATTAGTACAATTTGTGGCTACAGCAGGTGGATGATAATAATTTATAGCATTACAAACAAAAAAGATAATGCAAGTATTTTGGTGAATAATATGAATTATAGTAATTGTTTATATACGAATACGAATAATAAACAAGGCTTTCAAAAATAAAAACTTCAAACGACACTTAAGTTTCAATATTTTTATATTATCAATATTTTTAGTTACTTTTCTCTATTTTTATAAAGATTTATTGATATTTTTTAATCTAGAACATCTATATTTATTAGAAGGCAATCACTGGAAAAACATATTATCTTTTGTTTTTTATTGTTTGGCCTTTATTATTTTACTTACAAGCTCTTTTGGGAATATAACAAAAAAATCTTCATTTAAATTTATTTTTATAGCCTTAATTTTGTTTTTGGGAATTGGTATAGGTGGAAGTATAATGTGAATTAATTTATTATTTATGTATTATATTATATCTAGCTATGCAGAGGAAATATTGAAGTTTTCTGTATGACAAAATGTTTTTTTAGAAAAACAAAGTATAGATAAAAATTTATCTACTTCAAAATCAACAAAAAAACTTACTCTAAAAAAAATAGACCTAATATTTTTTGCTATTGTTGCTTGATTGGGATTTAGTGTTATAGAAAATGTTTTTTATTTAGTAGTTTCCTATTTTTCAAAGTGAGGAAATGTTTTAATGAATGTTTGAAGATCTATTTTTGCAACACTATTGCATGTGGTAGCTACAGGGCTAGTAGCATTTTTTATAGCAAAAAAACATGATAATAAGGGTAAAGATTTATTGAAATATTTTGTGTGAATTCTTGCTGGTTTTGCCTTGCATGGGATTTACAATCTAAGTTTATTTTATAATATTAAAATTATTACAATAATTATATTAATTTCTTGTTATTTCATATTAAGTTATTTATTGTTTAATTCCGACTTAATTTATCAAAAAAAATAATATGCAATATGAAATAAATGGTTTTGTTGTTTTGACAATTGTTGTGTTTTTTAATCATTGCAAATGAAAAAAAATTATAAACAATATATTGTCAGCATAAACCAGAACTAGTACATACATTATATTATTCTATGAAAGAATATTTTTTTATTATATTTTTAATTTTCTGCTAATTTATTTTTATCATATATTATTGTATTGTTCAAGGAGGATAAATTGGCTGATGGGTTTTATTTTGACGAAATCAATACTTTTTTGTCACAAAATCATTTTTCATTCGTATATAGATATAGTGGTATTTAGATTTTCTATGTAAAATGAAATTAAAAGAATATTTTACAATACAACAAGACTACAAAATAAATGAAAATGATAAATTTTTTATTTATGAAAAAATTATTTCTCAAAAAAATAAAAAAAGTTTTTTTGATATAAAAATATTTGATTTTTTGAGTGTAAAATCCTTTGCTTATGGATTTATGATGGTAATTCTCTTAATATGAATTTATTGAATTTATTTTTTCAATGGAGATTTTTCTTATGAATGATTTATGGTAAAAAACAATTCAAACTTAGTTACCGCTGACTATATCGCTCAAATTATAGAATTCGATGGAGACTTTTATGTCAAACATGACAACAATTATTATAAAACAAATAAAATTTCAAATGGTGATAATGTTGTTCTAAAAAAATGATCAGAAATAGTTTTTAACACTCTATCTGGTACTAGTGCAAAAATCGTTTGACCAGCCAAATTCACTTTACACAAAGAACTTACAAATTACAAGCTCATTATTTCTGAAGGAGATTTTATAAAAATGGAATCTACCAGCCCATCCAACGATTCTATGGAAATAGTTTTAGATGATATCACTATTTCTAGTGAAAAAAACATCAATTTGTTGGTTACAAAACAAAAGAATGAATATAAAATAAACAATCAATGAGACAAAGTATTGATTAAAAAAGATGATAAAACTCAAGAATTATGATGACAACAATTATTAGCAATCAAAGAAAACGATATCACTTTGATTCAAAATATTCAAGACTTTGAACAAGCTATAACAAAACAAAACATTAGTCAAACATTTGCAATAGTAGACAAAGAGATAAAAGATTTAGAACAAATTAATGAAAATATTGTTAATGAAATCTCTGTAAAAAATAATGAATCTATCGATTTGAAATTAGCTGAAAATTTAGGCTTTTTAGATAAAAAAGAAACTCCAAGTCAAGAGCAGACAAAAGAACTTTATTCTATATTGGACAAAAGCTCTGTCTTATTTGATTTAGAGTGATTGTACAAAAATCAGTTGTTATGAGATCAAAGAGGATTTAATGACTACAAACAATCATTAGAAAGGAAAATACAAAAATTATATAAAATATTTAAACTAAACTATCAAGAAACATCCTTAGATAATAGTATAATAGATATTAAGGAACAATTAGAAGACACTTATCATATACCATCAAAATATTTGTTGAATTTGGATACAATGTTAAATTGGATCAAATATATACAATCATTGGAAAATTGATCAAACACAAATATAGAAGAAATAGATCAATTATGGGATAATCTTAAAACCAATCCACCAATCAATTTGGTGTTTAAATAATATTGGTTTATTTAGTTTAAAACAAATTCCACAATCTTATTTTAAACTAAAAAATCGTAGGTTAAAAAACTCGACAAACAATAATGTCGAGTTTTTTATATATTTAAATTTAGTGGAAACAAATATTTGAGTTTTTGTGTAATAAAATAACTAATTATCTTACTTCAACTGTTGTTTTAATTTTACTAAACTAAATAAAAAAACTGACAGGTATTTTAGTTTTTTTATTAAGATATACTGAATTTAGCTTAATGTTAGACTAATCTTGTTCTTTCTTATTAGAATTTATAGGCAATTTTTTCAACTCTTGAACAAAATCACAACTAAAATTGAACCTTTGGAACTACTTTCTCTGCTTCTGCTGTAGCAAAAAATTCTTCACGCTTAAATCCAAACAATTTAGCAATAATGTTTGTAGGAAAGACTTCTATAGACGAATTGTATTCATTTACAGTAGAGTTGAAAAATCTTCTACTTGCAGCTATTTTATTTTCTATATCAGACAATTCTCACTGTAGTTGTAAAAAACCTTGATTGGCCTTTAGTTCTGGATAGTTTTCTGACACAGCAAACAAGCTTTTTAGTGCTCCAGTCATAGCTTGGTCTGCAGAAAGCTTTTGATCCATAGAACCAGCATTCAAAAAACTTGTTCTAGCTTTTGTTATATTTTCTAGTGTTTCTTTTTCATGTCCAGCATAGCCTTTTACTGTATTTACAAGATTGTCAATCAAATCAAACCTCATCTTCATTTGTACATCGATATCAGCAAGAGAATTTTTGATATTATTTCTAAGTTTTATCAAAGAATTGTATCTTAGGATAAGGTACAAAATCAAAAATCCAACCAAAATAAATAAAATTGTATTGGCACTAATTCCAGCACGAACAACATTTCATGCTTCGATCACATTTGTTGTAATTTCTTCTCAAGTCATTTTTTTGTAAATTTAAATATTAAAAAACTATTTTTTTTGTTTACTATATGTTTTTAGATTTTCTATTTTTTGTGTTTTGTATCATTCTGGCAACAATTGATTGAGTGTTTTTATCTGATAATTTCATTTGATATCAGCACTAATTATCCAAATATCTTTATCAGAAACTTGGGCAAATAATAAAATATATTGCAAGCAAGCTCAGCAAATAGCTACAAGTTTTGTATCTACGGTACATACTGCCTTAAATTCATAAAATCAATGAGAAACTGCATTGTCTACAGCACAACGCTCTGCACAAGTACCAAGCCCACTAATTGCACTTTCAACATTACATCATCAAAAAATTTTTCAATTCATTGTCAAAATACTTGCTCATATTTTGTGCATAGAACGATGAGAAAAAGCATTTTTACGAGTTTCTTTGGCCAACTTGATCATATCTTTAATTTCTTTTTCTGTGAGAGGACATTTTGTTGACATAAAAATCATTTATTAAATGATAAAGCAACTATTTCCTTTTTTTCAAAAATTCTGTTCTCAAATAAACTCATTTCACTTCAACAAAATCAGGATCATCTGTAAGACGAATTTTTTTGATAGCTTCTCATTTTTTGAATACTTGTGAACTTCATTTTACTTGAAGGTCTTTGATAGCTTGAACCGTGTCTCATGTTTGCAAAACATTTCCATTACAATCTTTTGTTTCCATAATCTTTTTTCTTAATAAATAAATTTCTAAATACTAGAATAAGATTTCCTTTCTCCTTTTCAAATGATTTTGGAAAAATATTTTTTTTGCATTTAATAGATAATAGATTATTTTATATTTAGTTGTGTCAAATGTTCAAACTCTTGGCTTGCATATGTTTTTTTAAACAAAATTAAAAGTAGGAGTTTTTTACTTAGAAAACAAATTATTTAACAACAAAAATCTCTTCACTCTAACTTATCATCAATAAACTTCTTACAACAACAAGTTCATTCACGAGTAAACTGAGGATTTGAAAAACAATTATAAAAAACATTTTTTTGCCCAACAAACAATCTATTTTTTGAAAAATTAAGAAATATTCTGCAAAAGGGTTTAAAAAATATTGTTTAATATTTAAAGATCAATAAGCACAAAAAACTCAGTTAATAGATAAATTTTTGTAGTTAAAATTAAAATAATTTAGAATTAGACTTGTCTTATATAAGCTTATTTGTCTATCTCATTTTAGCTACTGGCTCTCATTCTGAAAAACCAGCATTAGTTTGAACTCAAATAATAGCCTTTTTGTTAAATTCTTTGAGATTGTTGGCTCAAACATAAGTCATGGCAGAACGAAGACCTGCCATAAAGTCATCTACAATATCTCATGCAGACTCTCTTCATTTTTTTATATAAATTTTTGAATTTGAAATTCCTTCACGAAACATCTCTTTTTTCAATAATTCAAATTTCGAACTATTTTGATTTCTTAAATTTACTGCTTTTTTGGATGCCATTCCATAATTATCTTTATACATATTTCCATCATTATCATACTTTATATCTCACACAGATTCTAATGTTCCAGCAAACAAAGACCCAAGCATTACATGATTTGCTCAAGCAGCCAAAGCCAAATTCATGTCTCTTGGAGATTTTATTCATCCATCTGCCCAAACAAAACCACCATGCTTTTTTGCTTCTTTTGCACACTTGTATACTGCAGTAAACTGAGGTCTTCATACTCAAGTTTTCATCCTTGTGGTACACATAGCTCCAGGTCAAATTCCTACCTTTACTCCATTTGCTCCAGCTTGTATAAGTTCGCGAGTAGCTTCTTCTGTAATTACATTTCCAGCAATCAATATTGGTCAATTTCCAAATAATTTTCTGAATTTTTTGATATTTTCTATCATAGATTTTTGATACCCATGAGCTGTATCCAAAACAAAAACATTTATTCATAATTCAAATAACTTATGAATTTTTTCCTCAAAACTATTTATTCATATTGCTACAGCCACATTCAATTTTCCACTTTTGTCCAAACTTGGCCTGTAAATACTATTTCTAATAGTATTTTTTTTAGTTAAAATTCCTTTCAAAATTCAATTTTTATCTACAATTGGCAAGGATGATATGTTTTTTTTATCCATTATATTAAAAGCATCTTCGTTTGAAATTCACACTTCTCATGTAACAAGTTGTCCTTTTTTTATATTTCAAAGTAAAGAAAATTGATCCAAATCCTCAAAATCTTTTGGAGTAAATATTCAAATAGCTTTGAAATTATCATCTACCATCACCACACAGTTGTGATCCCTTTTGTGAATTATTCACATAGCATCTCTAATTGTGTTGTCGCTTTTTACCGTAATAGGAGTATCATATTTAGAATTGGCATTTTTAACGTGCTTTATAACGCTTTCCAATGTTTCTATAGACATATCTTGTGGTAAAACTGCCAATCCACCATAGCGAGCTATAGTTTCTGCCATTCTTTTCCCTGCTATAGCATTCATATTTGCTACGACTATTGGAATCTCTGTTCAAAATGAATTTGTTGGTTTTACATCAATCTCAAATCTAGATCTTCATTCAAAATAATTTTGAAATAAAAATACATCTTGATAAGTCAATTCTTCATTTTCATAAATTGAGTTATTAAATTTCATGATTTTTATATAAAAAGTATAAAGAAAAACAAAGTTATATATACAAAAAATATACACAAATTGCAACAAAAAATTAAACACCAGTTCTTGTGCTATTTTTCAAACAACCATTTTTTTGAAAAAATTACTTGATTTTATGTTTTATATTCATATAAAATGCACCACGCCAGTATTTTTTTAATTGTGCGGGTATGATGTAGTTGGTGTAGCATAGCAGACTTCAGCTCTGCTTGTACGGGTTCGAGTCCCGTTACCCGCTATTTTGTATTATTTACAAACTATAGCAAAAACATAGAATGCGACAACAAATAGTTTTGGGATGATTGTTTATGTTAATTGGAGCAGTTTTGATTTATTATTCAGCGCAGTTGGTCAATATTTTGGGTAGAATTGCACGAGCTGAAAAAAATCTTGGGTGAACAAGAAATGCTATCGTTTTGTTTGGTTTTGCAATTATAGTACTGGGTGTTTTGTATATGTTTGGTGTGTTAAATATGTGATCACCTCTCAAATCTGAATCTGTTGGTGCTTTTTAGTTTAATATATGGGCTCTTGGCAAAACAGTAGGGTATCACAAATAGGTCAAAACACATCAAAAATGTTGCTGTTGAATAACATAAAAAAGGGGGAAATGGCAGAGCGGTCAATTGCACCCCGACGTATCGGGGCGCATCACGGTTAATATTTGTAAAAAAAGTAGACTTATGTTTGTTGTAAAAAGTATAAAAAGGGGAGATGGCAGAGCGGTCAATTGCATCAGACTGTAAATCTGACGCCTCACGGCTACGTGTGTTCAAATCACACTCTCCCCAAATTAATTAAACTAATGATTGGGCCCTTAGCTCATTTGGCTAGAGCGCCTGCTTTGCACGCAGGAGGCGATCGGTTCGACTCCGATAGGGTCCAAATTTAAATTATTTACCAGGCATGTCTCAAGTCCCCATAGTTCAATTGGATAGAGCAACAGCCTTCTAAGCTGTAAGTTGGTGGTTCGAGTCCACCTGGGGATAAATTTAATTAAAATTCCAATAAGCTTAGTACATATCAAAAGCAGGGATAGAGCAATCCCGACTAATCGGGATAAGTTGGTGCTTCGAGTCCACCTGGGGATAAATTTAATTAAGATTCCAATAAGCTTAGTATAATATTAATTCTGATTAATTGGAATAAATTGGGGATTCAAATCCACTTGAGGAATAGATTTAATGTTCTTTGGGCTCTCGTAGTCTAGCGGTTTAGGACGTCGCCCTCTCACGGCGAAGATCGCGGGTTCGAGTCCCGCCGGGAGCGAATCACTCTAGTTATTTAGTCTATAAAATATTGTATGCAAGAAAAAACTTTTGCACAAAAATGAGGAAAGATTGTTTATACAAATAGTGCTATAAAGGCATGAACCATTGTTATTATTGATGAGAAAAAAAATAATTTATGATCTTTTCCAAGAAGAGTTGCGCTTGAAATGGCAGAAGAAAAGGGCCTAGACTTAGTTCAAATGCACTATGATCCTGTCAAACAAGTTTGTACTGCATTGCTGACTGACTATGGTAAATATATGTACAAAAAACAAAAGGATGAAAGGGAAAAAAAGAAAACTCAAAAACAGAAAATTTTGAAAGAATTGAAGATAAATTATATGATATGAAACAACGATTTAGAGCTAAAAATAAAGAAATGAAGAGAGTTTTTATTAGAGTGAAATAATGTAAAATTCTCAATAAGATTGAGATGAAGAGAAAGAATATACGAATCAAAAGCTGTAGATAGATTAAATGAAGTTGTAGAAAAATTATCTGATATATGAAGAACGCAATTTTCTACCCCAAAAAGAGAATCGCATTGATATAGTATTATTTTATTCAGTAAATCTTAAATAAAAAAGATGGCAAACAAGGTAAAATCACATAGTGGAGCTTCAAAAAGATTTAAAATTACAAAAAACTGAAAAGTTTTAACTTCAAAGTCTTGCAACAACCACTTACTTACAAATAAGGGAAAAACAAACAAAAAAAGCCCTTATTGAAAAGAATTATCAAAAGCTAATAGCAAAATGGTTAAAAATTTACTTCCTTATAAATAATATAAAAAATGGTTAGGGTTTCCAATGGATTACAGAGACAAAGATCTCACAAAAAATATACTAAAGCCGCTAAAGGATTTAGACTAGGTAGAAAAAACCTATACAATCAAGCAAAAGATGCTTTAGTAAAACAATGACAACATGAATATGTTTCTAGAAGGTTAAAAAAAAGAGACTTTAGGAGCTTATGGACAGAAAGATTGTCAGCTAATTTAAGGGAAAAAGGATCTAAATATAGTGTTTTTGTTTGACAAATGTCTAAAAAAAACATTCTTTTAAATAGAAAAGTTTTGTCAAATATTGCTGTAGCTTTTCCAGAGGTTTTTGATAAGATATATCAAGAAGTTATTAAATAAACTAGCGTTTAACACTTATCAATATATCAAAGTATTAAAGTGTTAAAACCAAGCCGGGGTGGCGGAATTGGTAGACGCGATGGACTTAAAATCCATTTCCAGTAACATGGAGTACCGGTTCAATTCCGGTTCTCGGCAAATTAATATAAAAAAACTACAAATTAAAAAAATTTATTTATTATTAAATAATAAAATTATGTGATTTACAGTTCGAAGGACTTGAGACTTAACTACAAATGAAAGAATGATTTCTTTTTATAAAAAAGAATTACGATCTTCTCATATTTTAGAAAAAGCTAAAAAACAAAAGCACTATGGCACAAAACGATATAGAAAATTTGTTTCTTATGACTTTCCTAGTTCTAGGAGATACAAAAGAATGAAGGCTATTGTTTCAAACGCATATAGAACAAACAAGAAAAAATACAACACTTTAGCACAACTATGAAAAATAGCTTAAGCTTTAGTTTTTAATATATAAATTAATAACATTATGTATGCTGTAATAGAATTAAAATGACATCAATATATAGTCAGACAATGAGACACAATAATTGTAGATAAAATGGAATGAAATAAGTGAGATAAAGTAGATATCAAAGAAGTTTTATCAACATTTGATGAAAAATGAGAAAATGTGCTTGTTGGTTCTCCTTATATCCAAAAAGCTAAGGTCTCTGTAGAGATTTTAGAAACTAAAAAGTGAAAAAAAATAAATGTTTTAAAGTTTAAAAGAAAAAACAGATATAAGAGAAAGTTTTGATTTAGACCTATTGAAACGGTTTTAGAAATTAAAAAAATAGAGATTAATGGTTAAAGAACTTGCTTTAGAATGGGATGGAGAGGTGCTTGAAAAACTTCCAGCATGAATCCTAAAAGTTAGGTTAAAAGATGTTTGAGCAGAAATACGTTGTAAATTATCAGGTAAAATGAAACAAAGGCATATTTCTGTAATACCTGGTGATTGGGTAAAGGTTGAGGTAAACCAATATGATATGACACAAGGTCGTATTGTATATAGATACAACAACTATGACTCAAGCAAAAACAACACAGATGCTAATGAGCCTTGAGATAAAGAAGTTTAAAATAGTTTGTTATAATTTATATTGTTTATTTGATTTAAATGAAAGTAAAGAGTTCAATACAAAAAAGATGTATGTTTTGTCAAATAGTAAAAAGAAAATGAAAACTTTATGTAATTTGCAAAAGAAACCCAAGACATAAGACAAGGCAGGGATAATTTTTTGTAGTTAATTGATTATAAATAATTTATTTTAATTAAAAATTTGAAAGAATGTTTAGATTGATGTGACATGTTCTACCTGAGGACAAATCTATATGGATAGCGATGACTAGCATATATGGTATTGGAAGAAGTAGATCAAAAAAGATATTAGATAAACTAGAAATTCCTTTTATGAAAAAAGTAAAAGACATTTCTGAAGAAGAACAAAAAAAGATTAGCGATGAGCTACAAAACTATGTTTTGGAAAGTGATCTCAAAAGAGAAATTTCTTCTGCTATCAAAAGATTAAAAGAAATTAAGTGTTATAGAGGAATTAGACATAGTGTTGGACTTCCTGTTAGATGACAACTTACTAGAAAAAATGCTAGGACAGCAAAAAAGCTTCTTGGCAGATCAAAAGTGAGACCTGTTTTGAAAAAATAACTTTATTTAATTAGTTAAATTACTTTAATTATGGCTTCTATAAAAAAATCGAACAAGAAAAAAGATATAAAAATTACAAGTTGAATTTTACGTGTAAATACCACACAAAATAATACTCTTATTGTTTTGACTGACAATCAATGAAACAAAATTCTTGGTGGTGGTACATGACTTTTATGATATAAATGAGCAAAAAAGGACACTCCTTATGCTGCAGAAATGCTTACAAAAAACATTTTAAAAGAAGCACAAACTCTTTGATTAAAAGAAATGTGACTAATTATAAAATGAATAGGTATGGCTAGAGATGGTGTTTTTAAGGCTATCAACGAAATTGGCTTGATAGACTTATTGTATATACAAGAAGCTACACCAATCCAATTTTGAGGGGTAAAGTGAGTTAGACCAAAAAGAAATTAAAATAAGATATTCAAAAATTTATAATTTATAATTAATTATTATCAATGAGGTACACATGACCAAAGTTTAAATTATGTAGAAGAGAACAAGTAAATTTATTTTGAAGTGATAAGTATGATATTAGAAAAAGGAGGTCTTTGCCATGACAACATGGTTCTTCTATGAAAAGAAACTCTGAATATGGAAAACTTTTGAGAAATAAGCAAGTCTTAAAAAGATCTTATCTTTTATCTGAAAAACAATTTAGAAACTTAGTTCAAAAACAATCATCAAAATATTCAAAAAACAACTGAATTAGTCATGACTTGGCTTTGTATGTTTTTTTGGAATCAAGAATGGATTCTATAGTATATAGATCTGGTTTAGCAAAAACTATTATTCAAGCTAGACAAATGGTAAATCATGGGCACTTTTTGCTAAATGGAAAAAAACACGATATTCCTTCTACATTTATAAAAGCTTGAGATAAAATTACATTAAAAACCAAACTAAAAGATTCTGCTTTGTATGCAGGTACTGCTGTAAACAAGGCTCAAAAAATTCCATCATGGATCAAGGTAGATAGAAATAAATATGAAATAGATGTCTTATCTTTACCTAAATTAGGAGAGTTGTGAGTTTTGGCCGATATACTAAAAGTAATTGAATTTTATGCTAGAGCATAATTGTCCAACAAGCTATCGTCCTTATTCAAATATGTTCTTAAATAAAACAAAAATTTATATTCTTTTATACACCCTATGTTAGATATTCAAAAATTTATAGGTACACCAAAAATTATTGTTTCTGAAGAAGACAATAATGTAACAAAATTTGAATTAAATTATTTACCTAGATGATTTGGGCATACTCTTTGAAATGCTCTTAGAAGAATCATCTTATCTTACAATGTGTGATGAGCAATCACTGGTTTAAAAATTAAATGAGTTCCACATGAGTATCATGTTATAGATTGAGTAAAAGAAGATGTTATAGCTATTATGTTAAACTTTAAAAAACTTAGGTTTAAGTTTGATCCTAGTATCGAAGCTATCCAGCGAGTTCCACAAAGATTTAAATGAATTGGGAAATATGATTCTAAGTCTTTAAAATTACCTACAGGGATTGAAATACTAAATTCAGATGAATATTTGTTTGAAATTACAGATCCTTCACTTGAATTAAATATGGATCTTAGAATAGAAAAATGATATAAGTATTATAGTGTTGAATTCTTGAGAACCCGTGATAGCGAACAAGAAAACACAGATGTAAATACATTAGTAATTGATAATGAGTTTAAGTTAGTTGATTATATAAAGTATGATGTAGATGAAGTGATAGATGATTTTACTGGATGAACAAAGGATAGCTTAAAGCTAGAAATTTGATCTTTATTTGGTGGAGTTTCTGCAAAAGAAATAATAATGTTTGCTGGGGAGGTATTAGCCTCTTATGCTAAGCTTTTTATTTTTGATGATGTGTATATAGATAGGTCAGTGTTGTTGGAATATAATGAACTTAATTTTGAAAAAGAATTGTTGCCAGAAGAAATGAACATAAAAACAATGCCAATAGATGCTCTACCTTTGAGTGAAAGAACAAGAAATGCTTTGATAAAAAACACTGTTTTATATGTAGAAGATTTGGAAAAAAAGAAAAAATGAGAACTATTGCTTATGAAGGGTGTGGGAAGAAAAGCAATTGACGAAATAACACAGTCTTTGGCAAATATCGGAAAATCTTTGGCTGGATAAAAATTTAAATTATTTGTTTGATTAAAATGAGACATAGAATTAATAAACTAAAGCAACTTAATACAGGTGCTAAGAAAAAAGACGTTTTTATAAGAAATCTACTTAGTAGTTTTGTTAAAAATGGTAGAATTACCACTACTCCTAAAAGAGCAAAAGTTTTGAAAGCAGAAACTGATGCATTTTTTTCTAAGTTAGTGAAAACTTATTCTAGATATAATACAGAAGCTGAGTCAAAAAGAGAATGTATTAAAATAGTTAAAGCTACTATTTTTGGAGAAGCTGAAGGCAAAAAAGTTATGTCAGAGTGGCTGCCAAAATACCTTTGAGATAACAAAAAAAGCTCTTATGTAGTCTCATACAAACTTGGAGTAAGAAAATGAGATGCAGCAGAAAAAGTAATGTTGAAACTAGTTTAAGATATTGCAATTATTAAAATAATGTTTTAGTGTTTTATATATAGAAATCGCTTTAAAGATGGAATTTACAAAAAAAGATCTGAATAAAACTCTTTGGGTAAAAAGAGAAAATCAGGAAAAAAACAGAAAACGATACAAAGTAGACGCTACTTGACTTACTTTATGAAGGTTGGCTGTAGACATAGCAAATAAACTTGCAGGAAAAGATAAAGCATATTTGTCAGATTTTTGGGATGCTTGATCTTATGTAATAGTGGAAAATGCTTGAAAGTTTGTGGTAAAATGAAACAACAAATTGAAACAAAAAAAATATTATTCATACAGTTGATATAAAGGAAACGTTAAAAGTATTACATTGGATGAATTAATCAAAAAAGATCCTAGCAAAGCTTTATGGTTTGCTGTTAGAGGAATGCTAGCAAAAAACAAACTTAGAGATCCTAGGATGAAAAGACTTAAATTAGTAGTAGATACAACTACAAAATATGATAATTTTAAACCTGTAAACTTATATAAATAATGGTTGCAAACGAATACAATTATGCTGTTGGAAGAAGAAAAGAAACTTCAGCAGTAATAAAATTATTTCCAAAAGGGAAAGGAAACTTTACTACCAGACTGTCTAGCTGAAAAGAATTGTCTCTAAAAGAATATTTTGGGGGCAATGCTCATTTATACGAAAATGCTATTATGCCTCTTTTGATATTATGAAAAGAATATGCTAAACAATTTGATGCGGAAATTGTTATTAGATGATGATGAGTTTCTGGACAATCTGATGCTATCAAATTAGCTTTTGCTAGAGCTTTAGTAGATCGAAACAGCGATTTTAGAACTCAACTAAAACCTTATGGTCTACTAAAAAGAGATCCTAGAATCAAAGAAAGAAAAAAACCATGATTGAAAAAGGCGAGAAAAGCTCCAACTTGGTCAAAAAGATAATAAACATTATTATATATTACAAAAAACTCAGCTGTATGTTGAGTTTTTTTGTGATTAAAAAAATATCTGTAAAAATTTTGGTATAATTAAAGATTTTGTGTGGTTATTTAGAGAGAAAATCATCTATTAATTTAAGTTTTCTTTCTTTTTTTAATCATCTATGTAATCATATTTTCTGTTTCATATGTCAAAACACTGATTCTA
>JALOAF010000066.1 GCA_023228925.1 Candidatus Absconditabacterales bacterium
GTGGTGAAGAAGATGATTGATGTAAAAAAAACATTTGAGACAGCCAAAACTCACAGTAAAAAAAGCAAAAATCCCGTTCATAAAAATATTTATAAAATACAAAAAAATATAGAAAAAATGTTTCAACTAATGGAGAATAAGAGAGGTGTTAGAATAATATGAATTATTTTATATTTTCCTCAAAAAAGTATGGTGTAATTCCAGTAATTTCTGGATTTTATAATGAATATTCTATAATAAGCCAAACTATTCAATTTTCGATAGACGAAGGAGAAACATGGAATGATTGCTCTGGGGAGATAGGGTTGTCTGGAAATTTTATAGTAGGTGAAGCAGGTCAAACGATTGAATTTTTATGGGACACAGCTCAAGATATTCCAGAAATAGAAGAAAATGTAATATTAAGAATTGGTGCTACTGATTCTGAAGGTAATATTATTGACTTTATTGTATCTAATTCATTCAGAATTGACAATATTAATACTCCCCTGGAAGTATTTGCAAAATCTCCAGTATATGTAAAATTGCAGAAAGATAATAAATTTTTCGTGAGGTTAATATGATAAACAGAAAATTGTTATGCAGACATAAGAAAACATTAGAGTTTTTTATTTTTGATTCATTGGGAGTTCCTGTTAATCTTGAAGGAAAAACTGTTAAATTTATTCTTAATGATGAAAAAAATAATGAGGATCCAGAAATAATTAAGGATTGTGTTATAACCGATTTAGAACAGGGAAAATGTGAAATAACCTTATCGTCAGAAGAAACAAATATTCCTGCTGGGAGATATTTTGCTCAATTATCAATAATTGATTCACAGAATGAAGCGGAAGCAACCGTTCTCGAAAATGATTTTCAAGGAATATTTTTGTTTGAGGAAAGTCTCTTGTAAAAAAAAGGACCTCTAAAAGAGGTCCTAACTGAGAGGGTAAAACTATGAAAAGACTACAATTTATCTATAGCCCGATCAATTTCTTCATCAACATTTGTTTTCAAATCCATAAGCTTTTTATCGATGTTTCCTGAAAATTCAGAAAACTTATTTAAAACTTCTTTTTCCACTTTTGCGGAAATTTCTTTTGGGAGACCTTCACAAAAAAGTTTTAGTCCGGCAACTATCTTAGTTGCTTTTTCGTCTTTTTTGCTGAAAATCTCGGTCATCTTTACAGCTACCGCCGCTTTCAATACTTCTTTCGCTCTGTTTTTAAAACTTCTTATGACAGAGTCAAAATTGAATATTCTTCTGAAAATGTTCATCTTTTTCTCCTTTTATTTCTTTTATCTATTGTTGACTGCTCATAGTGAAGTTTTAAATCAATCACTAAGGCAGATTTCTCAATTAAAATTATACTTCCGTTATCTTTTAAAAACATAAAATGATTTCCAAAAGAAGATTTCTCCAAAAAAGATTTGCCTTTAGCAATAGAATCTTCTATTGAATCAGTTGTTGTTTCTAATTCAGGCATCCACACTTCGTGGCTCTCTATTAGTGTTCCGTTTTTATCACAAACGGATATATGTCCAATCGTAAGCTTCATAAAAAAGAAACTCTCACAAATGGATTGTCAGAAATTTCCTCAACAAAATTTAATAAGTTGGCTTTTTCTATATCTGCTCTCGGAAAATCTTTCATAATTATCATTTCTGCCGTAGAAACAGATATTATTTTTTCAATTATAATCTTTAAAGATTCATCGAATCCATAAACCAGAATTGAAATTGGTGGTAGAAAAATCATTTCTTTCGTATCAAAACACCAAATTTCTATCATTTTGTGAATGTTTAGGAAATTAGTATTTTCCTTATTAAAGGAAATCAAATAATCTTCTGAAAAATCTTTATTTGACATAAAATAAAACAGAGATCTTATTATATCTTCGATTGAGTCTTTCTTCGTTATTCTTGATTCATTTTGGAAAATTTTACAAGTCAAAAGTTTTTCGTATAATTCTTTTTCATCCTCTATTTTTAAATATTTTTTTCCGTTTTTAATTGTTATTCCCTTAAAAAATAAATCGTTCTCCATTAAACTCTCCTTTCTGACTGAATATGTATCCAACAGAAAACTCCTGTTTCAAGTATTATATAATAATATGGAATAAAGTCAAGTTTTTGGAATATATTTAGCATACCAGTTACCAAAATTTTGAATTTCGTAGGAATTCTAAAGTCTGCCGCAATAATATTTCCTTCTGAATTAGGTAGGTGGAATGAGTTTTCTTTTCCTTTTTCCACGAAATTATGGATTATACATCTTGTTCCTGAACTTATTATTACTGGCTCACCTGTAAGGTATCTTACAAATTGAAGAACAAATAATATTGGATTAGACAAATAAAAATTTTTTCTGTATTGTTCATTTCTGGAGATTTTACCATCACATAGAGGGTTTTCACATTTACAATTAAACTCCGGGATTTTAAAATTTTCTGGAGCTTTGTTCATTTTACCTCCTTGTCAAAGGAAATTTCTTCAACTTCATAATTCTTATTTTTTATTAATATAGAATATATTGCAGGACAAGGAACAAGATACCCGTTTTTATCTCCATATCCAGAAAGATAAGGTAAAAAAGAGGGTGACATAATTCCAAAAAATCTCTCTATTTCCAATTTAAGAGTTACTGGATTCATAAAAACTCTGAATTGATTTGGTTCGAGAAGTCCTTCGTGACCGTGGAATCCTAAATAAAAATGAGCCTGAAATTCATTTGAGAATTTTCTCCAGGTGTTTTGCTGCTTTGTATTTCTTAAAATTCCTGTAATTTTATGAATGGAGTGTATTATTGTGTTTCTTCCTTCAGTTTCAAGATTGACAAAGGCTCTTCCTTCTACATAGGCAATATCATTGTCTTGACAAATGTCTTTTAAAAAATTCATTCCCATTGTAACAGACAATCTGGACTCGTGATTTCCAGACTGAATATACAAAAACCTGTGACCAAATTTTTTGAGAATTTTTTTTATACAATCTCTTTGAGTTTGATTATCGAACTGTTGGCGATAGACTCCATCCCCAACAGAACCTTTATGAGATAGTTCGACCAAGTCCCCTCCGCCAATAAAAAAAAATCCTTCATTGGTTTTTTCCTCAAGAAAATTCCATACCTTATCAAAGGTTTCTTGACTTTCAACATGCCAGTCTCCGGTAGGAATAATTTTTATTGATTTTTTTGGATATATGATATGAAGA